>CAYIEX010000029.1:0-16062 GCA_964362485.1 uncultured Methanosarcinales archaeon
AGAATATGAAAAAATATATGGCACTTTGTACAATGCAGGATCGGAAACGGTGACATTTAGAATTTATGTTGATGGAAGAACCTTAGGGGAAAAACAGATTATGCCAAAGGCTGAAGAAGTTTTTGAAGACTTGATTTTTTGGGATTCAAAACAATTACATGTGAGCGTAGTAGATGAAAATGGTAATGAATTAGGCTCAACAGTACTTAATTTAACGAGATACCCACGTTGGGACGATTTCAATGTTATTTTTGAAGATAATAAAGTGATCATCCTACTTAGTACAGAATAAAACTTGATATTACTACCTGGTAATTTCAACCCCGTTTGAAGTCTTCGGGAGATATATAAATGAGCTTTCCTTTCCAGGATATAGGTGAGAACTATGAACGAAAAAATACTAGGAATTATAGGGATTGGAATTTGTGCGATCCTTCTTTTTGGTGTATTTATGGCAGTGAATAAGGTGCCCGCACCGCAAGTGATTGGTGGTTCCACAGAGAAAATCAATACGGTTAGTGTAAGCGGTGTTGCAGAGCAAAAGGTAACTCCAAATCAAGCCGTGATGCGCTTATCGGTTATGACTGAGAGTTTGACCGCAAAGAATGCAGAAGAAGAAAACTCGCGTACAATTGACGCGGTGATGAAGGCCCTCAAAGCACAAGGTGTTGACGAGAAGGATATAGTTACAGAAAATTATAATATCTATCCCCACTACGATTATGAGCCAATGAGTGGACGGTCGGTGAACAAGGGATATCGTGCTCAACATACATTACGTGTTACAGTGCATGATATTGAAAAAGCTGGTGAGGTTTTGGATGCAGCCGTTAGTGCAGGTGTCACGAATGTAGACTCCGTTTCATTTACACTTTCAGAAGAGCGAGAAGAAGCAATTCGCGAGGAGCTCATTGAAAAAGCAGCGAAGAAGGCACGAGAACGTGCTGAGGTACTGGTTGGTGCACTTGGCGGTAAAGTAGGTAAAGTTGTTGCGGTAAGTGAATCTAGCTATACTCCACCTATTTACTATGCTCGTGATGTAATGAGCTCAAAAGCAGAATCAGCACCGGGTACCCCTAATTACACTCCAGATTTGAACCCTGATGATGTAACAGTTGAGATGCAGATTAATGTGGAATTTGCCATTGAGTAAAATTCAAGGTTAGCCATAGCAACGATTTTATTATGAATTTTTTTAATTTCTTTTTAGTTTCTTAGTTTGTTATGAATGGATCAATAGTCTATTGTACTGTTTAATTTATTGTTTAATTTACTGTTTATCTCACGATCGACCGTAGTTAATGGAGGGTATGGGTAAGGAATAGAAGATATAGGGAACCTCGTCTTTATATCCCTCAATTTTGTAGAACGCAACAGGAATAATGAGAGTTCGATCATGACAATGAGGGTCCGCACTAATTCCATCGAGGAGATCACGATCAACACTATAGCCGTATTCGAAGCGAGGACTTCGGGGAATCCCACAAAACTTTTGTTTTACAACCCTTTCGAGTAATCCTTCTTGACCGGGCGAACTACGTAAAGGGATCCCATTAACATGGAGGCGGCATAGTTTAGGTAGTCCAAGAGGGGTGAGAATGGGGTAACGTCTTCTCCCATTTTGCAGAAGGTATAGTTCATCACTTGTGTCATAGAAAATTTCTTTTAAAGCCATAGCCCAGTATTGGGTGAGTGCGTTCTTAAAACAAGACTATATGGGTCTAGGATTCTATTTGTATAGGGGGTTAAGAATGACTACATAACATACAGAGGCAGGTTATTTTTGTGCTTCAATTTGACCATGGGAGTATACTTGGTACAGTGTAATTTACCGTTCTTTTTGAGGAAAACAAATTCCTGTACCCTCATGTTGTTAAAGAGATGATTTTTGTACTGGGTTTTGTAGAGATCTTCCACAAAGTAGACGGCAGGTTTAAGTCCTTCGAAAAGGAGTGTGAAGAGAGCTGAAAAGATTCCAATAATTACTTGAGTGTAGGTTGCATTTGTTCCTATGATGCCGATGTTGGGGATGCTGTTAAAATAGTACACTTTTTTATCGGAGTAATTTAATTGGACCCCTATACTATCCGCGCCATCGAGGACTTCGGTGGTATTGTCTCCCAAGATTAAATCATTTTTGCTGATCGTCTTCTTTTTATGGTAGAGTGCAATGATTTCACGCATGGTTTTGGGGTGAATAGCATACATGAATTTTGATGGAACATCATATTTGTAGGATATCGTAACATTCTCCTCGTGAAGTACGATGAATCCTTCAGGATAATGAGGGAGTTTCAGTATGGGTTCGAGAATGGGTTTGAGGCTCTCACGCCGTTCTATGGCATTAGGAAGAAGGGGCTTTATTTTTCCTCTCCCTAGGGCAACGGCAGATGGATCATAGGCAGTTTCTACTAAGAATTCATGGATTGACCAGGTAGATAGAGGTTTCCATGAAGCTGCAACCATGGAAGTATCATACTCAAAGTGGGTTATTTCCTTTGGGACCCCATACTTTTCAATGCCGTGACGAACCCACATATTGACTGCTCCAGGATTCATCCCCGTGCAAAGGATGTGGGGGGCACCATTGATTTTATGTTTGCGAGGATAGATTGTTTGAACTAAATCATAAACTGTTTTTTCCTCGTCATTTAATGCAGTGTTAATATAGGAGACTCCGGCTTTATTTGTTGACTCTAAAATCAGAAGGCTGGGCATATCAGTAATATCAAGAACAATGTTTATGTTATAACGTTTGAGAAGTGAGCGATACTCTTTCTCTTTTTTAGGAAGATCAATTTTTTGATGAATGAATGTGTACCGGAGTTGTTTGTGATCAATATAGCGATCATTGAGTACAGTCTTTTTTTTATCAAGAAGAATTAACTTGCCAAAGAGATCTCGATGGGCATTAAGGTGATGAAGAAAAGCATTCGCTACACCACCAGATGCACCAAGAACAAGAAGATTTGGCTTTTTTGGCATAGAGAAAGGAAATTTTTCAGGTATTTATGTGTTACGATCATTTGCTGCCAAAATAGTATTATCGATAGAGCATATGCTGAAAGACCGAAATAACCGTATAAAATTGTTCGGCCTTTCAGATAATACTGCGCGTTAAAATGTACGAATATTACGGACGCACAGTATAAAAGAAAAAGAATTCCAATAATTTATGGTTTCATCCTTTCAGGGTCTCTTGGAAGTAATACTGCTTCGCGGATATTATCTAATTTCAAGAGCCGATGAGTGATACGATCAAGACCAAATCCTGCGCCTCCATGAGGCGGGGCGCCGAAACGAAAAAGGTCACCATACTCTTTCATACTTTCAGGATCCAGTCCTTTTTCTTGAGCTTGTGCAGCCCAAACATCATAGCGATGTTCGCGCTGGGATCCTGAACAAATTTCTACTCCATTATAGAGAAGATCGAATGATTTTGTGACGCGTGGATTCCTTTCGTCCTTCATCTGGTAGAATGGTTTAATTGCCCAGGGGAAGTGAGTGAGGAACACAAATTCTGTGCCATATTTTTCGCGAAACATCTCACCGATGAGACGTTCGCCTTCAGCGTCCAGATCTTCATTTGGAGAGTAAGTTTTTCCAAGTGGCTGGAGGAGCTCTTTTGCTTCTTCAACCGTGATACGTGGAATTTTCACCATGTTAGGAACCGTTACGCCCAGGATTGTAAGTTCGTCATGGACTTCTTGAGGGAGATGTTCAAGAAGATCACGAAACATGGCTTCAATATAGTCCATCACATCGGTAAACTCATTAATGAAACCCATTTCGAAATCCACACCAGTGAATTCCGTTAAATGACGCGTGGTATGGGATTTTTCAGCACGAAAAACAGCACCGATCTCATAGACTCGTTCGAAACCGCCTACGACAAACATTTGTTTATACACTTGTGGTGATTGAGCAAGATACATGGGTTTACCAAAGTAATCAACACGAAAGAGTTCTGCTCCGGATTCAACACCAATTGCGGTCATTTTAGGTGAATTGATGTTGGTAAAACCTTGGTTGTCGAAATAGTTGGTGAGAATTTTGACGATTTTACTGCGTACTTTAAAGATTGCTTGATTCCTGAGGTTTCGCGTATCTAGAAAGCGGTTATCAATACGTTTCTCGATGTGAGTGAGACCTTTATCCGAGTTATCTATAGGAAGCGGTGCTTGGGAGATGGAATGGATACGCAGATCTTTGATTTTAACTTCAATTCCCCAACGGGACTCTTTATTGGCAACGGGAGTTCCAATTATATCGATTACGGACTCTTTGGTTAAGGAATTAATGAGATTGAATGGTTCTTCAGGTGTTTCTCCTTTAAATGCAATAGTTTGCATATCACCAGTTCGATCGCGAAGGATGATGAATTTAATTTTGCTTAAGTTGCGCAGTTCCTGAACCCATCCTTGAAGAAGTACTTCTTGGTTGAGATTTTGTTTAAGATTCTTGATTAATGTTCGTTCCATTTAAGAAGCGAACTAAGGCTACTTTTTATTGTTTTTGGTTAAAAATGGGGAGTAGGGGGATATTTAGAGGCGTAATATCGCACTTTATCTGGATCCAGCTCATTGAAAATAGAAATAATATGCCAATCTCCACGAGCTAGTTCTTTAACACTGCTGGGATCCTCTTTAAAAGGACTGCTGATGGGCTTTTCGTGGTAGAGAGTATAGTCTGCACAAGCCTGTTCAAATTCGCTCTCCTGGTGAAATAATCTTGCCAGTTGTTCATAAAATATCAAGTCTTCCATAGTTGGTAGCACTCTTCCTATAGTAGATTCATAGAGAGGAGGATCGCGGATGACTGAAAAAAGTGAAACTTTGATATTATAGTGAAGTTCGTCGGTTGCTTTTCGTAATACCCGATAGGCTGCATTAAACGCTCTTGTTGATAAAAAAGCATAACGCTGAATAAGTTGCTCTTCAGCGGAATTTTTACGAGGGTAGATAAGGTGATGAGCATCCGCTTGCTCGTAGAGCAGAATGTCTTCTGGAAGAAGAAAAAGTTGGAGACGATTAATACTTGCGGGTGGAGAAGTAGGTCGATATGGACCAGTAAGGATGTACCCAACCGTTCGTTCCACTGTTCTTTCTTCTGATACCATAACCGATAACATTGGGAACGACTATACGAAAATTTTTCTCCGAGACAGGAAGAGAAAAACAAAGACTACAAAACCAATTACAAAGACATATCGTAAACCAAATGCGTCAGCAATTATACCAGCTATAACGGATCCAATTGCTGCGGCAAGACCTCGAGCTGCATAAATTACGGCAGACATCTCTCCAACGTTTTTTTCCCCCATTAATTGGGTAAAACGACCTGAGATTAAGGGAGAAATGGCAGCATACGCTATACCTAGGAGAAGGACCAATACAAACATGATAGCAACATTTGTGGTAAAGAAGAGTACGAGGTACAAAATTATTGCGGCTCCACACGCAAGTGTGAGTGTCCGGGCGGGCTTCGATGATGTTGAAAAAACGGACTCAAACATCATAGGAGCGTAAAAAAGCGCGGTAACAATGCACGCAAGGGAGAGTGAACCGCTGATATAACTTACAAAGAGTGGAATAATCATGGGCAAGATGGCCTTGCTTAACACATAGGGAACATGAAAAAAAAGAAGTTTTCCTGCCTCATTATTGCCAAAAAAATCTTGAAACTCTTTTTTTACATTTGAAAAATGGAATTTACGGATAAGACTGGCAAAATTTTGTTTACGACTGTGATCAGGTATGAAAAAAGATACAATCATTGCTACAAACGCAAAGAATGAGACGGCATAGATAATATTAAATCCAAGATAAACGACAATTACTGCACCGATAAGGCCACCAATTACCTGAGCTGCTCCTACACTGAAGTCAAATAATCCAATGGCGTGGCTCTCTTTATTTTTGGAAGAATGTTCGCGTAAATAGGCATCACTTGTAAGCCATAATGCGGTTGCAATGGCACTGTGATAAATTCGAAAAAAAACAAATTGTAACAGTGTGCTAAGGGATAAAAATAAGGGACTAAAAGGAACGTAGAGAATTAATGTGGCAGTAATTACTCTTCTTTTTTCAAGTTTATCTAAGATTGGACCAAGGAGAAGTGCCCAAAAGAGGGCAAAAAACTCTAGAGCTGCTACAAATAAACCAACTGAAGTATAGGTGCCAAATTTCTGGCTGATGTAAATGGGGACTACCGCTTCAACCATGGCCCAGCCAAGTACGTATACAAAAAAGAGTAAGCTAATTGACTTTACGTGAGGGCTTAGCGAGAGCATATCTTTATGGAACCGTGGCCGGTGCATAAAAGAGAATGGTTTCACGTACTATCTACCTCACGGTACGGATGGGGGAGGTGGTTTTTAAGGCTTGCGAAGTTGTACGAGCAGAGCACCGGATCAAACCATGATTTGAAAATGTGTGATTGATGATTTACGTATACGAGGTAAACGAGCAGTAAGTTTTTATAGAATGGAGATCTTGAGCTTACTATGAAATCGGTCGCATTGATTATAGGGTTGATTCTCTTGGTTGGGATTACAGTGGTTGGATGCTCTACCCCTCATCCAACGGTAGATATCAATAGCTCGCCGATTATTAGGATCATTACAGTGAATGAAACGGTCGCAGTGAATACGACTATACTCTTATCTTCAGATGCTGATTTTCAATTGTTACGTATAAAACCACGAGCGCTCGGGAGCGTTGGTACGGAAGTTCTCATTATTGATCCCTATGAGACAAATTTGAGCGCTCGAGAAATCCAGTCGTTTGAGGGCGAATTATATGCCATTGTTCCTATGGAAAAGATATTGCGATCACAACCATTTTTTAATGAAACGTGGCGCGTGGGAAAACCGAACTTCATCACACATCGAAGCGGGAGTACGTATGAAGTAAAATATTGGGATCGTGCGTATCAGGAGTTGGTGTATGAAGAAGTGCAGCGTTTGGCAGCGTTAGGATATGATGGTGTTTATCTTCAGGGAGTTAGTGAATACCGTAATTACGACGACTTTCGCCGTGGTGAGATGAAGGAGTTTATCCGTGGAATTTACAATAATGGTCAGGTAATGGGCACGGAGTTTGGAATTATTGTTGAAGATGCACCGGAATTGATTTTGGATGGTTCGTATTCATCTTATATTATGGGATATGCTCAGGGTGAAGTGTGGTATCAAGGGAGTAGACCAGCACCCTATGAGGAACGGGACCGGGTACTATCACTTCTTCAACTTGCGGCACGAGAGGGAAAGAAAGTGTTTATCGTGGAATACCCACAACCCCAGAACGCCATTTGTGATTTTTATACAAAGTGCAGTAATGAAGGATTTTACTGTACAATTACGGCCAAAGATTGGAAGCGTGTTGAGCCGGTGCAGTGCGCGTAGTTAACTGAATGTTTTTATAGTAACCCTATTATTTTCTTAGAATGGTTACTCCTTTTTTTGAATTGATGGAATCCGAGCTACAGAAAGGCTATGCTCCAAAAAGTTGTCACATCCCCTCAGATCTCTTTGAAGCAGTAGAGAGGGAGTTATTGATGGGGGGAAAATACCAACCATCACCACTCTCTCCGCAGGGAGTTATGGAAGGAAGAGGGTTTAGGACGTTGAGGGAGGCTTATGACGCTGACTTTAGTTCGATGGCGTTGAGAGTAGGAAAGACTACCTTACATCTTCGTGAGGAAAACGCCCTACATAACCTTGATTCAATGGTTTTGATTTATAGAGGAGATGTTTTTACGGTAGATGGACAAGGTGAAGAAAGAAGTCATTTTGTCGCTGATCCAACTGTTGTCATGGGTCATGATAATGGAGTAATAAGTAGCTTTTGCGTGTTACAAAGAGATGCTGTTCTCGCCATTAGCTGGGGGCCCGCTCAGAAAGGTGCAGCGCAGCCATATCCAACAACTGAAGAGCAAATCAGTAGGTTAGTACGTGCAACGACATGTCTGTCTGGGAGAGCAATTGATCTCAATACAAAAGAAATGCGTGCACTTCCAAAACTAGTAATGTTAGGAGTTAGAAACTATTATGCGCTTGAGGGAATTGGAAGACAGTAGACATTAGCTCAATATTTTCCGGTAGAGACTATCCCCATGTTGCGCTAGGTTTTCAAAATACCCGGTGAACCATTGGTTTAATGGGATGCCGGCTCTTGCTGATTCTTCAATGTCTTGAGGTGTTTCAATACCACCTGTACGAATGACATGAAACTCTTGTGAGGGTGGCCCGGCACGATGGTACTCTACAGCCCGGGCAGCAAGTTCTAAAGAGGACTCACGCAGAGGTTTACCACTAATACCACCCCCAAATGTTTTGGTGTAGTAGTCAAAAAGTTTGTGTTCTAATGGATCAATTTTACTTCTTCGCTGTTGATAATTTGTTGAGGTGTTACCAAAGTTAACCCCATCAAAGCCTTTCTCAAAGAGAAGATCCAAAATGATGGGTATCTGGGAGACTGAAGTGTCATTTGAAAATTTTACGATAGTAGGAAGTTTCCTTGTTCGTTGAGATAAGAATTTATTTTGGACATAATTCAACCTTTTTGCAAGATCATCATCTTGCGGTTTTCCATGAGCGGTATTAGGACAGCTTTCGTTCATTTCAAGAAAATCGACACCGGCTTTTGCATATAAGTTCATACCTGCAACAAGAGAATCGAGCTTTTCTTGTCCTTGCAAGTCAGGTGAACCCATGACGCTCCAACCTATAGGAGTACCGTAGGTTCTTTGTAGTTTTGATGCTCTTGTCGAATTAACTACATCACCATCATTAGGTAAACCAAGCCAGTTTGAGGCGGCATGTGACTTTGGATAGGGGGTAAAAGGAAGATAAATACCATTTTTTTGATTGCCTACTCGAGAATTCCACGTTCCCGTTCCGCCAAGGTAGGCACCTGCACCTTGACTGGCAACCAGTTTATAGCATTCACCATTCTTGAACATGCCTGCCGCATTCATTAACGGAGTACGAAAATGGATGCCCCATAATATTTTGTGAATGTCTGCTGGTGGTGTGTATACTTCAGAAGAGGTATCTTCATGAAGCTTTTTGAGAAATTCGAGGCGACCCCGGGAATACAATTTTACGGTGATTGCCGGAGAAAGCCTGGTGAGAATTGGGCGTAGTCTTCTCTCCAAACTGGCGAGTGTTGTTGCGTTCATTGGCATTTAGTGGATTCTTCCCCTTAGTTTTGCTGCGGCAAGGATCTTACGAATAGCATGAACATAGGTTATGGTGCGAAAATCATTTGCTTGGTTTTGATACGAGGTCCATAGTTGATTGAAGGCAGTAATCATTTTCTGTTGTAATTTCTCTTTCACTTCGTTTTCCGTCCAATAATAGCCCATGTTGTTTTGTACCCATTCAAAATATGACACAGTTACACCCCCGGCATTGGCGAGAACATCGGGCAGAACGAGGACTTTCTTGTTGTGAAGGATTATGTCTGCTTCAGGTGTTGTTGGACCGTTGGCTAGTTCTAATACCATTTTGGCATTGATGGTCTGAGCGTTGTCATTGGTAATTGATCCACTGAGTGCGGCGGGAACAAGAACGGTACATGGAGTTGATAGAAGTTCGGCATCGGTAATTATTGTTGCGTTGGGATAGGCTGTTACAGTACCCTGCTTTTCTTTGGTATTGATTAGTTCTGGAATGTTAAATCCATTTTGATTATGAATTGCACCTTGGGAATCGGAGACAGCGATAATTTTGAAACCATGCTCGGCAAGCAGTTTCGCGGCATTCATCCCAGCATTGCCAAATCCTTGAATGACGGCGGTCTTATCATGAAGATTAAGTTTTCTCATAGCTTCTTCTAAAACATAAATTCCGCCCAGTGCGGTTGCTATATCGCGTACTTTGGAGCCACCAAGGTTCAATGGTTTTCCAGTTATGAAGCCAGGAGATGATTGTTTATTGATTTTCTCAAATTCGTCAAGCATCCAGGCCATGATTTGTGGAGTGGTATACACATCGGGGGCAGGGATATCTTTAGTTGGACCAAGATGCTCATGGAACGCCTGAACATAGGCTCGGCTGAGTTGTTCCAATTCGGTGGGAGAGAGATGTTTTGGGTCAACGGTGATTCCACCTTTTCCTCCCCCATAGGGCACATCAGCAACTGCGGTTTTGAGGCTCATCCAGAAGGCGAGGGATTTAGTTTCATCAAGATCAACCTCCGGATGGAAGCGAATACCGCCCTTGAATGGACCGCGATCGTTATTGAATTGAACGCGATAGGCAGGATAGGATTTGTTGTTGATTTGAAGTGTTGCTTTGTGCTGGTGGTGAGGTGTTAGTAGATAATTTTTTTCTTCTTGCGTTAGTGGCACAAGTGGCGAGACTTTGTCAAGAAATTGTTCTATGTGTGAGAATGTCATGTATGTATCCAAGAAGAGGAATTATTTAAAGATAAGGGTAATCGATAATAATTTAGGAGTTAACTTTAAGAAAGAGTCCTAATATAAAAAAATACAATGATACAATACTATCGTACTTTCGAGCCTTTACTTTTTGATGATATTGAGAAAATTGATGTCCATCGGTATGAGCCACAAATCGCAAGGCGAACAATGAAATTCTGGGATGAGCCAGTTTCACCTAGTTGGGTATATCAGTCTTTTCTTGAAGAAAATGAGGAAGAACTGGGAATGCTTTTAGGAATTGAAGACCCTTTTGAAGAAGATATTATTTCAAGTTTACTTACCCTCACAAGATACGAGGAAAAGGCCAATAAAGGAACAACTTGTTCTCTTGCGCGAGATTGGAAATCTCATCATGCCTGGATAAAGAAAACTGCTTCGTTAACAGAGGATCAATTTAACTGTGTGAAAGGAAGAGCATCATCCCATCTTTATCGATTAGCGCACCCAAACAATAATTTTGTAGAGTATGAGAATAAAGATATTGACGTCCTTCGCAGCAAAGTACAAAGTAAGATCTGCCCAGCGTTTGCCGAAGACTTTGTGCGCTATCTTTCAACTATTACCCCCGCTTTGGATCATTATCACACATTGGGAGTTGATGGAATTGGTGCTGAAGGTGATGGTGTTTTCTCTTTTTGGACGATTGCTCCCTATGTTCATGCTGGACTACAAAACCACAGTTTGAACTCGCAGAAGAGTATAGAAAAGATCGTGGAGTGGGTTAGTCAAAGCAGTCCTCACCACCTCATCGGATTTCGCCATGAGCGAAGATTAAGGGAAGGACACCATCTCTGTGCTGATGAGAGAATGCCATCCCATTTAGCAGCGAATATTTTAGCACAGGGAGTAGTACACTATTTGCTCAAAAAGCACTAAAACTTCCCCTTCGCCAGCCGTTTGGAAAGCAATTTCAAATCTTGTTTATACTGTACCAAATCAATTTTCTTTCTTGCGACACCAGTTTCCATCGCTGCTTTGGCGATGAGCGGGGTGATTTCAGAGAGTACACGCGGATCAAATGGTTTTGGGATGATATACTTTGGTCCAAATGTAAATGATTGACCATAGGCAGTTTCAACGGCTGAAGGAACTTTTTTGTGTGCCAATTTAGCAAGACCTTTGGCTGCCGCAAGTTTCATCTCTTTATTGATTGTTGTTGACTGCGTGTCAAGTGCGGCGCGGAATAGATAGGGAAAACCAAGTACATTATTCACTTGATTCGGGTAATCACTACGCCCGGTTGCCATGATAATATCGGGTACTGCGTTAATGGCTACGTCGTAGGCAATTTCTGGGGTGGGATTAGCCATAGCAAAGACAATGGGCTTGGTATTCATGGTTTTGAGCATGTCGGCCGTGAGGATGTTGCCTTGGGAGAGGCCAACAAAGACATCGGCACCATGAAGAATTTCGGCAAGGGTGGTGGCGTTCGTGTCTTGGACAAACTCTTTCTTTTCAGAATTGAGATCGGACCTTCTTGTTGTAATAACACCTTTACTATCAACGATGAAGAGGCTGCTTTTTTGCACCCCTAACTCACAAAACATTTTGGCACACGTGAGAGCGGCAGCACCGGCACCGGAGAAAACAACTTTTATTTGATTTATTTTCTTTCCTGCAACCGTTGTTGCGTTAAGAAGTGCTGCGCCAGAAATAATTGCTGTTCCGTGCTGATCGTCGTGCATAACGGGAATATTCATACGTTTGATGAGTTCTGGTTCGACATAGAAGCACTCTGGTGCTTTGATATCTTCGAGATTAATCCCACCAAATGTTGGTTCGAGTGAAGCAATGATATTGACGAGTTTCTCTGGATCTTTTTCGTTGATTTCGATATCAAATGCATCAATTCCGGCAAAGCGTTTGAAAAGGACAGCTTTGCCTTCCATGACCGGTTTTCCGGCAAGTGGTCCAATGTCACCTAAACCTAACACTGCAGTGCCATTTGTGATGACCGCGACGAGATTACCTTTTGCGGTATACTTGTAGGCAGCCTCTGGATTTTCTTTGATTTCAAGACATGGAAGAGCAACACCAGGGGTGTAGGCTAGGGAGAGATCAGCAGCGGTTGCACACGGTTTGGATGGAAGAACTCGAATTTTACCGGGAGTTGGTTGTTCGTGATAGGTTAAGGCGTCTTTAGTCATGAGGGATTTTAGAGGTTTGGTTTTATAAGGTTGCCGATGAGGGGGATCATTTAGTTATTACTGAGGAATAATAAAAACATAAACATTTAAAAAGTAATCTGATTTTTCCTTCTCAAAATGACCAGTGCAGAAGCCGTTTCACAATCACCTGTACTACAACAAACTTTCCTCGATGATGTTGCGACCGTTGCTCGAAGTTTAGAGAAAACACTTCGTGACATACGTCTCTCCACAAACTCATTTCCTAAACTGGAAGATGTTTTGACTCAACAATTAAAACCCACTGCTTTGGAACATGATCTTCTTGATCTTAATCTATTTATCACCCTTTCAGGTGAATACTTACAATTAGTTCCTCTTGATGTTTCTGTTGGATTAACTGATGATGCAAAAGCACGTACTCGTGGTCCTCATGAGGCTCTTCGCAATCAATATGTTGGCAACAACTTGTGGGGTCAACGTCACTGGAAACAGTTTTATGATGATTCTGTGCGATTAAGTATTGATGCAACGATAGCCAGGCTTGAAGTGAATCTTAACAATTTTGGAACAATTCTTGCACGTAGCGCAGCAGAAGATTTACCGGGCAAAACATTCATTCCCGTTGGGGGCATTAACTCATCGTACATTGGGTCACTTCGTGTGCAAGCCTATCGTAACGCTGGTCTACGTCTCTATGAAGATCCTGAACGCATGTTTACATTATCATTTCGAGCGCTTGCAGCAAAGAAAGGATGGCTAACACGTTCTGCTGATGGGACATATAGTCTTGCCAAGAATGGAAAAGATTTGCTATCTGAACTCCAGGATGTTGGACTTACTGAACAACTATTTGAACAATATACCGGAGCGCGAATAATAATCGATTCACCTCCTACGGCGGTTCGCAGTCCCGCGTTCAGTGATGGTATACCCGTTTCAGATGGATCACCATTTTCTCCATCAGGCGCATCAGTCGAATTCAGGCTACTATCTGCATCAACATGGACCAATGGCCGCGATGCCCTCCAAAAAGCCTGTGGGAGGAGTATACAACAAGGTCGGATGAGTTACCACCCTATGTACGTTCTCGATGGTCAAATCATTAATCGCCCTTTAACAATCAAAGAAGATTTACGTGCTCGTTTGCGTGATTGGAACTTAGGGGAGCGTTGTAACGACAGTTGTGCCTCCATCACCTATGGCCCAAACGGTCTTTTTAAAATTGTGCTGATCTCGGATACATTGCTGCGACTTCCTGTTGGTTCCAACCAACATTATGCCCGTATTCCTTATGATTCTCTCATTGAAGATGGCGTTAATGTCAAAGAATTTAATCGGGCTCGAGTCATCTCTGGACGCGGCTTGTCTCGAGCAGAAGCACTTAATGAAGAAGTCTGGCAATTTGTTGCTGCTGAGGCTCTCATCCCCTACGTGGCGCGCGAATGGCAAGATAGAGACGACGATGACTCAGCAATGGGAATCGATCTTTGTTCGGAACCGCAAGTGGGTGAAACGAGGGCGCTTCTTGTTAATTGTCTTTACAACTCAAACCTTAATGCGAGCAACAGTCTTTACAGCTGGAGCGCCTTTGCTCGGGTCGTGGCCAATCGCGCTCGTTAGGTAGGTGCGCCGTAAATGCGTAAAGCGAAAAATGAATGTTTTCTCATGCACAGTGGTTCAAAATTAGTGTAACATGGATATCACTACGAGTACATAACCACTATCTCATCCCCTTGTGAAGGAATGTAACTAGCATACGACGTTTCGTTATTTACTTTGATCGTTAGATTATGGTTCTCATCGGTACAGTACACTTGATTGTTGAGGGCCATGCATTGATCGGTGATGATGAGTCCGACTTTTTCTGCAATTAATTGAAGTGGGAGACTGGAGGAGAAGACTTCGATTTTGGAATTTTGGCCTTTAACGAAAAGATCAAGGGGATTTGCATTAAAAGAATGGGTTTGATTATTCAGGATTGCGTGCAAGGTAATTGTTTTTGATTTGTCTTCTAAGGCGAAGGGATTAACGTAGTCACAGGTGTTGACTGCACAGAGATTTTGGGAACATAGCACTGGTTGCTCTTGGCCATTACAGGTAATTGTACATTCAGGATCGGCACGACAGACCTTGGGCTGGCTGTTTTCGATTTGTTCTTGAGCGGTAAAATCAATTAATGGTGCGGTGAAACCGATGATAATAAAAATGAGAAAGCCGATAAGAACCGCCTTTTGCATAGTCTTTTTTTGTGCCATGGGATCTAGAAAAATAAGAAGTAGTTAAAAAACTTTGTTCTTCTTACCTCACAATGAGTGTCCCTTCCATGCCCCGATACTCTTCACAACTAGCACATGTAAACCGGATAGTGCCTTTTTTGGTGGCATCAAATTTGATTGTTGTCTTTCCATCAATATCTTCTTCGACACCGAGTTCGGGAATCGCGAAGGTGAATTTAAGTGCTTCGGGGACAATGGTTAATTCAACACGGTCACCTTGCTCGAGGGTGATTGTTTGTGGTGTAAAAACCCATCGCTTAGCATTAAGCGTTAATGAGGTTGTGGTGCTAGGGGGCGTTTGTGGTGGAGCAGCTGGGGGTGCAACAACGGGAGGAGTTACAGGGGCAACAACGGGAGGACTGGCTGGGGGCTGAGAGGATGGAGGGTTTGCGGGATCCATTCTCACACCATACATGAGTACTCCAATAATAAGTATTGCTGCAAGAACTCCCAGAAGCACTTTCCACCATGTTCCTGATGGTTTTTCAGTTGAGTCTTCGTCAGCCCAAGGGTTATGAGACGCAGCTGCTGCGCTTGAGGTAGTCGTGCTTGCTGAAGTAGTTGCGGAGGTAACTCTCACTTCAGGTTCTTCGTCAATGATCTCAACTATTGCTTCTTCCGATGTTAATTCAGATTTTGATTCTGATTTGGATGAATCAGTAGCTGGTGTAATTTCGAGGTCCTCTTCACGCCACGGACTCTTCTTAGATTGCTTTTTATATGCCTTTTTCTTGGCCTTAAACTCTTCGACTTCATCAACTTCCTCAATGTACTCTTCAATTGGTGTTTCATCAAGTTCATCAAGTTGTTTTTGTTCCATAAAAGCCACCTTTTTTGTAATTAGGAGTATAAGATGTAATTATTTTGGAGAAGTGATTTATAAATATTTAGAGACTCAAAGCGATATGCTCAAGAGACGAAAAGGAATAGTAGATTGTGAGATATAACCTATCAGTTTTTAGTCACTTTTTCAATCAACCCATCTTTAACATGAATAACACGATCAGCAAATTCAACAAGACGTGGGTCGTGGGTAACAAGAACGATAGTTTTGTGATCTTTTTTGTGAAGACTGCTTAAGATCTCCATTACTTGAATTCCTGAATGAGAATCAAGGTTCCCAGTGGGCTCATCAGCAAGGATAATAGCAGGATTGTTTACAAGTGAGCGGGCGATGGCGACACGCTGCTGCTGTCCACCGTAGAGTT
>CAYIEX010000030.1:0-15848 GCA_964362485.1 uncultured Methanosarcinales archaeon
TTCGTATAATTGAATTAGGCAATGGTGACATTGATAACGCACTTGCTGTGTATTATCTTGCTGCCGGGTTTGTCAAGCAACGAGGGCCAGCCACCGGAGCCGAGTTAACCCAAAATGTTGCAATTAACAATCTGCTCAACGTCTTTTTTGCTCGGACCTGGAAAAATCTTCCTCAACCACCATACACCCCAGAAACCCTTGCCACACCTGATTATCAGAAGATGAAAGTATACCTCTGCCTTGTTGATAAATCCATGCAATCAAAACATCAAGAGCAATGTGCGGGGGTGAGCTAAGTGGGTGAAACGCAAGAACGCTCCGCGGTACCATTTGATATTCTCCTCTTCCTTGCCATCGTGGTTATCACATCGGCCGTGCTTCTATCATTACTCCATTTTGGCATTCTCACCTTGCAAAATCGACCGGAGGCCCCCCTCCTCAACACTGAATTTATCCCATTCGAACGTGATGGTACAATGGTAATTTCAAAATTCGAATTCTGTTCCGAAGTTGACTCCACCTATGCCTGTTTGAATCCAAAAGACGTATTTCGCTTTGGTGAACAAATTCATTTCCGTGTACTCGTTCGAAGCGATCCAGTCGATAGTATCATTCGTCTCGAAGAGAATTATCGAATCATTGGTCCACAAGGTCAAATCTTCTTAGAAGTGGGTGATCGCGAAGCCTTCTTATTTGAAAAAGCTGCTGAAGGTGATGCAGAGCTTGTCGCCATTGCTGATTCATTTACGATTGACTCGGATTTGCCGCCTGGGCAATATACACTTGACCTTTTCGTTAAAAATCCTTTGCTGTATAAAACCACAAAAATCTCAAGAACATTCACGGTGATATCATGAAACTGAGCAAATATCTAATGTATATTACGGTAGCTCTTTTCCTTATCTCACTTGCAGCGGCCGTAATAACTCCAGGAAACCCTGGCGCAGATTCATTCACCAGTGCTTGTTTCCCAGAACTCATTGGAGAGGGAACAGAAGAAGATCCATGTCGGTTTCCAGACTCACAAATGGGTATCACTGAAGATTGTAATATTGTTCCTTGGTATGTTTTTGATGGGGATGGTACCACCCAAAACCCGTTCACACATTCTTCATTTCCTGTAGGAAAAGGAATAACCTGTACACCTGGTGAAGTAAGAGCGGTAAATATAGGATCTGCACAAGCAAGAATTCTTCATCTTGGTGACTCACATACCGCTGGTTCCTATGGTAATACCATACATACTTTATTGTCTCAAGTGGGGGTTGTGGAGACATATGGCTGTGGTGGAGCAGCAGCCGCAACATACAAAATCCAAGGACGTTGTGGGGCATCTGGTTCAATTCACATTGATCGCAACAATGAAACATCCCAATTAGGGGCTGCACCATATATCCCCAATCTCATTATTGACTTTAAACCCACTGTTGTTATCATTTCCCTTGGAACAAACTTCCAAAATGCAGTGAGAACCAACAGTCAAGCAGAAGATATTAAATTTCTCGTTAATGAAGCAACAAAGAATAATGCTGTGTGTTATTGGATAGGTGCTCCCGTAATCACCAAACCTGATTTTTATGCCGACCAAATCAACAGCGTACTGGTCGAGCTTGTAAAACCCTGCATCTTCATTGATCCAACTTCCAATACTAAAACGGAAGATCTTCAGGATGGCGTTCACTTCAATGAAAAAGGCGGCGAAGAATGGGCTCAAGCAATCAAACAAAGAATGAATCTGCAGACTATAGCTCCAATTGCTCATACAGGCGCGTTTGGACCGCTTGGAGGATTAGTTGTTGATAATGCCATAAACGACTATGGCTTCGAACCAAACCCCGATGTGCCTGATGTGGGGGACGATGCAGCATATTATACTCCCGCTGCAACCACCCCTACCTCATCATCCGACTCCATCCCAACTCGCATTCGTGAAATTGATGAAGTATGGCATCAAATCGCATCATTTGTAAGTAAAAATCATGAACAGCAAGTGTATGTTCCTAATCTTGGCTGGCGATCTTATAATGAGTTGTACGCGACCGCTCCGCCCACCACAATCGATACGAGCGCCATTCGTCTGCCTTCAAAAGTCGCATCGAAAGCGGATGATACGAAAGTCCCTCTCAGCATTTTATTTGATAAAGGCTTTGCCGAAGGGCAATCCGTAGCTAAAGCCGAAATTAGCCAAACTCTCGCCACTACGTTAGTATCATTTGCGCAGCGTGCAAGATCATTAGGATACAATAAACCCATTATTGTTACGAGTGCTAGTAGAGACGGCAGTGGTCTTCATGCTTCAGGAAACGCTGTTGACATTCACACCAATACTCTCACTCTCGCCGAGCGTTTGATTCTCCTGCGCGCTGCAATCGAAACCGGTTTTGGTGAAATTTTCATTGGCGAAAAGAGCGGCAGCGTCGCTCTAACCACTGAAGAAAACAATCGGCTCAAATGTTTCTGGCTCGATGGTCATGGCAATCACTTGCACATCGGACTTCAAGCTGAAACCCAACGATGGGAAACCTGTGCTCAAAATGCATTTGCACCAAAAACAAAAGACCTCACTGCCGAACAAAAATCATTCGCTCAAGCTGCCGCAGCACGTCATGGAGTTGATCCAAAACTAGCAATTGCTGTAGTCTCCGCAGAGTCGCGTGGTAACCCTAATGCTATATCGCAAACGGGTTGCGCAGGGCTCATGCAAATCTGTACTAAATCATCGCCAAAAGATATCATTAAAGTTCAGTGCGCTCAGAGAGGATTTGGAACTCCACAATATTGTAAAATCAGTACTTGTCGAGACAATGGAGAATATATCAATTGTGATCGATGTCCTTCTTCTACCGAACCAGGTTGCCAGCTGGATGATCGGTTCAATGTAGCGAAAAATATCGAAGCCGGAGTCCGTGTTCTTAAAGGAAAAGAATCTGCTGGTGCTCTGTGCATGCCCGGTGTAGATGCCATTAAATGTCAAGTTGCTGCATATAATGCCGGTGGTGCGATTATAAGAGCTGCCGTAAGCGCAACGGGAAAACAAAATCCTACCTGGAATGAAGTATATGGCCAGATGACTCTGAATCTCTTCCTTGATAATGGTTATCGCGGAGCGCTAAGTGAAAGCGAAATCAATGCGAAAATAAGGAATCTTCCGGGCTATGTTAATCATATTGCCAGTCGATATAGCTCATAATAATATTTTCATTAGAGAGCTTTGCCTCCATCCTATGAATGATGCAAAGTTCTCTTTACATTGCTATCCGTTATCAAAGAACCAGTACTGAAAGAATAATGAAAACGTCTTTTACTTCTTAATTCCACTCTGCCGAGCTAATTCAATTAAATGTTCAATTTCTTGAGCAATCTGCAATGGATTATCAATATTTTGAATTTGAAATGAATTGACTTCACTACTTCGTACAGCAATCGTTCCCACATTCAATAAGCGCTGTAAAAGATTTTGCTCAACATTAATATCTGGAACAAACGCCAGTGGATGAAAATAAACATTCTTCTTATCCTGACGTAGAAGTCCATTTGCAATAATGATCTTCTTATCCGTAATTGTATACCGCGTATAAATTCTGGATATTTCGGTGTACATAAGAATCATGGCTCCAGCACCTATGACCCCATACAGAGCGTTCTTAGGAAGAGCATGCCCTTGAGTACTTGTTAAAAGAGGCAAAAGAATCAACACTGCTGCACAGACATATTCAATGATGTAGCCCTTACGACTGGTAGTTAGACTAAACAGCAATTGTTCAGACCCAGAAATTAAACCATCACCCATATACCACCAATCTCTCCTAACATTTATATATCTTATGCACCCACTACTGTCATGCCTGAATTGCCAGAAGTAGAGACGGTCGTTCGACAACTCAAAGACCGTATTGTAGGCAGAAGAGTTGAAAAGCTAGTAATTGATGATCCTAAAGTTGTAGACCCGAAAATCCTGGGAATAATTCCGTTTCAATTCAGCTCAGTGAGTCGTCGTTGTAAATCCATCATTTTTACGTTAGATAAATCCTATCATCTCTTAACACATTTGCGTATGACTGGACATTTTTACCATGTCACGAATAAAAGTGAAGAAGAAACATCTGCCAAGTATAAAGTAGCGACATTCTACCTAAGCGATGGCACAAAGCTAACCCATAATTCTATTCGTAAATTTGGAAGAATTACCCTAATGACTCCAAAACAGCTCGAATCATCTCTGGCCAATCTTGGACCAGAGCCGCTTGAAATAACAAAATCTGATTTTGTGGCCCTTCTTGACCGCTATACACGTGCCGTAATCAAATCAAAACTGCTAGACCAGTCATTTCTTGCGGGTATTGGTAACATTTACGCTCAGGAAGCATTGTACCACGCAGGTATACCTCCAACCGCTAAAATCAACAAAATTAGTAAAGCTAAAAAAGAGAAACTATTTCTCCATCTGCAACGTACCTTGAACCTCGCAATAGAGAATAACGGTACAACCATCAATAACTTCAGTCATATCGATGGTAAAGGCAGTTTTCAAGACTTCCTCGCTGTATATCAAAAACAACTTTGCCCGAAAAAACATCCTCTTCGTAAAGATACAATTGGAGGGCGTGGAACATATTATTGTCCCACATGTCAAAAATAATCTGTGGAGAACTTTGCATAATTTACAAAATTGAGGCAAAGTTCTCTGTATTAAATAGTTTTAAATAGGATAATTACAAAATAAGCTAACTGT
Source organism: uncultured Methanosarcinales archaeon (assembly GCA_964362485.1). Classification (GTDB taxonomy): domain Archaea; phylum Nanobdellota; class Nanobdellia; order Woesearchaeales; family GW2011-AR9; genus CAMAVK01. The sequence goes on from CAYIEX010000030.1 coordinate 4,733, forward strand.
GGTGACAAATTAATGGTATTCAAAGAAATACTTGGTGCAATTAAATCATTTACCCTCAAAGAAGAAGAGTATCCTAATCGCTTTCTCAAATTTTATTATCTGAACAAAAGCCGTCTAAACAAGGAACGCCGTGGATCCTATTATTATAAAAAGAAAGCGGGAACCTGTGTTCGCTGTAAAAAGCCAAGAGTCACAGGAATCGTTTTTTGCATCTATCATCAATCCAAACAAAAAGAATACAACACCAAAGCCAGAAGTAAATCGTAGCTCTCAATCAAGCGCTATACTTTGACCCAATGTCTTCTTGTTTATTCCTTCGTAAGAGTACATCAATACTAACAGCCGCAATTGTACCCACTGTATATGCAACTAAATCGTTCCAATCAAAATGACCGGGGTACCACCCTATGTACTGAGCTGTTTCAAACACTACTGGACCACCAAGGATGATTGCTGCTTTAGATGGGTTTTTATTAAGCTTACTGTTTCTATCAAAAATGAGGGTCATTGTATTATAGTATGCAATAGGAAGAAGTAAGTCCCAGGCATACCCTTTCACAAATTCTTCCCCTATTCCTTCATAAAATTTAGAGCAAATTCCGGCAACTGTCGATCCATATGCCAAGTTATAACTTTTGATATCCATGGTAATAAAATTTCACTCCACTTTATAAAAACTCTATTTATTACTTCCCAAAAATAATAACTAAATGTATCGGGGAAAATATTTTATACTTTCAACCCCCAACGGTCTTATGGATAAAAAACAGAAGAAACCAAAACGTCCAAAGTGGGACGAAAGTGAATCAGATGATCATCCAGTTCATGAAGAGTACACCAAAGAGGAGCCCTATAAAAAATAACGCCCTATAGAATAACTATTCTTTAATTCTGTATACCGGAATTGGTCCTGTTGTTCCAGTAGCATGCCGCTCTTCCATTTTTGCAATCTTAATATCTCTGGGGACTTCATATCCTTTTGATTCTAAATATTGAATTATTTTCTGGGGGGGAGCACAAGCCCAAGGTGTGGCGAGAAGTTCATCAAATTTCGTACCACATTTGTGACAGTTACTTCGCTGAAGTCCACTACCACATTGAATACAACTTGAAAAGAAATGACCCTTCCGCTGGCCTCGTAATTCAAAAGCTGCCCCGATATCCATAGTAATCAGATCGGGAACAATTGCGTCATCAAGACTCTCTGAGAGTAATTGTCGAGCCTGAAGAGGATCGCTTCCCGGTCGTCTACTCAGCATCATTTCATGCAGTGGTCTTGTTGTAACAAAATAGACTGCAGGCTGTCCAAGTAATTTTCCCGTATCTAAGTGTCTTGTCTTTCCTTCTTTATTTCGAAACTGAATTCCAATGAAATCGGCCCAAGTATCCAACCGCAAGGGATGTGTAGTTTGCTGCAGATCCCACCAATTCTTTAAAGCATAGTCTGCTGCCTGTTTTGTAAAGAGGACGTTGGAAGATTTCTCGTTACGAATTGAGTCAAAAAGTCGATCGACACCTGGATACTGATAGCCACTCTCACAGCGTCCGCTCTCATGGTTATAGTGGCCATTTACCACCCCATTTTCATGCCGCAATTCCAGTATCCGAAATCCTTTTTCTACGAGTACCGGTGGCATTGCAAGGTATACTGTGGGAATCTCTAGTCTGCGGGATATTTTTTTCCATTGATTCGGATTTCTTAAGTTTTCAAGTGTACCGCGTAAAAAATGTTCATAGTGTCTATTTCCCTCGATGAAAGGAAGATAAGGTCTTAGATTTTTAAGAGTAGCATTCTCAATAACTGCACTTGTTCGTACTGTCTCTCTGTATTGTCTGAACGCCTCAACACCAATGAAATAATCATCCATATGTCTCCAACTGTAGAATAATTTATAAATGTTCTGGAATATAGTACTTCAAAGTAGTACCAACATTATTATGGAGTTTTTACTCTTTCCCTGATCATGATCCCACAATTTCAGCTTATTTACCAGCATCTGAGTAATATCATCACACACAATGTAAAATTGCAACCCGAAAATCGCGTTCTTCTCATATATGATCAAGACTCTGAACTAGGTAGATGTCTGGCTCAAACCTACACGAAAGTGATTGAATCATATTCCCATCAAGTCATTCTTTTCGATCCAGCAAAAGCGGAAGAACTCAAAGATACACTTTTTGCACTTCAACCAAGAGATTGCGTAATTCTTGTTCAAACAACAAACTTTCGTCTCTCAGAATTTCGTATTCGTATGGAACTTAACGCACGTGGAATAATTGTGATAGATCACAATCATCTCGATTTAATAACAGCTGAACAAATTCCATCCTATCTTCAAGCCCTCACGTATGATTATGATCGTTATAAAAAAATATGTGACCACAGTACTCCACTTCTACAAAAAGCCCAAACCGTTACCATTGTCTCCAAAGATGGCTCGCAAATGAATTACATCTCTCCTCTTGATAAAATCTATTATAATATTGGCGAATTGCATGAAACGCTTGGTAGCTTCTATCCTATTGGTGAATTTTTCAGCGAACCGTGTGATCTAACAAAAGTCAATGGAACTTTTCTCGTCTATGCCTATCCTTCTGTAAACCACGACACCATAATTGCAAATCAACCATTTCATGTTCAAGTACAAAATGGATCCATTATTAGCCACGACGGACCTGATCGCTTTGAACAGATCATGCAACTCGTTCGCGAAGAAAACAACGACAATCGCGTTCCTATCCGTGAAATGGGATTTGGGCTAAATCGTTGTATCGGTAAACACGCAGTGTTAGGATACGTGGGAGCGCACGAACGTCAGTGTGGTTTTCATGTGTCCATAGGATTAAAACATGGCATCTACCGTAAAAAAATCCCCCATGAGCTAAATCAGCGCTATCATATCGACATGTTCATTGATGTTGAGAAAATTGTTGTTGATGACATTGTGATCTTCGAGAATGGTGACTATAAATCGGCATAACCCCGAAAAGTAATACTTTGGGATCAGTTCTTTTACCCCATAACCTTTTTATATACTCCTCCAAAGTAATACGTAATGAAAACAGCCCTATTTCCATTGTCGGGTGATCCTTTTCACAAAGGCCACCAAGATATTGTTACTCGTACAGCCGCTCTTTTCGACAAAGTCTATGTTGGAATTGGAAATTATTCTAAGAAAAAATATCTTTTTAGTGTTGAAGAACGTGTAGAAATGGCTCGTCATTGTCTTGCCCCATTAGAAAACGTTGAAGTAGTGTCATATAATGATCTACTTGTTGATCATGCCTATCGTGTTGGTGCAAATACAGTGGTTCGAGCTATTCGCAATAATAATGATTTTGAGTTTGAATCCCTTCTTGATACTGCAGGAAAGACACAAGGCCCATTTATAGATACCATTGCTCTTTTTGCCGATCCAAAATTAGGACACGTCAGTTCAACCATGGCTAAAGAGATCCAAGCCTATAATGGTGATCTGGTTGAGTACGTATCCCCATTTGTTAAACAGCGTCTTGAAAATCGTATGTCCGGGCAGTACTTTGTGGGTCTCACTGGTGAAATGGGATCGGGAAAATCATACGTTGGAAAACAATTCGAACAATTTGCCCAGCAGGTAGGTATCCAACTTCACAATATTGAGTATGATCATCTTGGTCATCGCATCCACGCAAGAACGGATAGTCCACATTACATTCAAACGCGCGATCAGATCCGCCAAGCTTTTGGGGATTCTGTGATGAACACTGACGGCACAACTAATCGTAAAGCCCTCGGGAAAATAGTCTTTCACAATCCAGATGCAATGAATCAGCTTGATGAAATTATGAAAGTACCACTTCATCTTGAAGCACGTACCGCAATGCAAGGTAAAAAAGGAATAGTTCTACTCAACGCAGCCACATTGGGAGAAGCCAACATGGGCTTCAAGTGCAATTATAACACAGTTTTGGTCCAAGTCGATTCACCAACGCAGCACGAAAGACTTATCGCTCGTGGTACACCCGAAGAAATGATTGAACCCGCCAAAGCCTTACAATGGTCTTTTGAACAGAAAAAAGCAGCACTCGAAAAAGGAATCAAACAGCACCGCCATGGGCAATTATGGATTATCAATAACGGTAGATCCGCACCAGCGGAAGAGATCAGAAATACATTTGATGCAATAGTAGAATATTTTGGGATAAAAAAAGAAAAATAAATGTTCAAACCATTTTATACCACTTTCTACTATTAGATTAGGTGTTTTTGTCTTCGGATTATGTCTATGTTCCCATTCGATTTTTCCCCAGTTGCAATCACCATGGCCTGCAGTGTGATCTCTACAATCAATCGCCATATAAAGTCCGGAGGACCCGCAGCGTCTTTAGGGTAAAACACATTTAGAACAAAACAAACTTAGAATGCAATTAAATAGGATAAAAATAATAAAATCACCTTACCTCTTATTATGCACTGGGTTATAGGTAGCTGCCGCCAAATGTTCAATATCTTCTGCTTCTTTACGACTCTCACACTGGCGCACTTTATACTTACAATCCTTTGTTAAGAATAAACACACCGATCTCCAGCTGCCAATATCCTTTAATAAGTTCTGATACAAAATGAACGTTGTTTTTGGAAGTAACATATCCGTAAAACGAGCCTTTAAATTGTTGGTAGAGCCAGCAAAAATAATTTTATCTTTATGATAAATTAAATACGATGCCATAACCCCATCCATCCCTTTTATTTTATCAAAATCAGCAAATGGAGAACGAACGAGCTGTGTTAATGCCTCGTGCAATTTCTGATCGCTCGGAGTCATTTGACTCGCACTTTGACGTACACTTGGACCAACCATACTACCTATTCCCATACTATCACCTAATCGCCAGCCGATTCTTTCTCTTATAAACCTTATGGTGATAGAGTAAATGCAAACAGAACTATTATCAAATAGTAAAAGCAGTGGTTTGTGTAAGTGATTTCCCAAAACATAAAAACATTTCAAATGCCTCACGATCCCTAATTCTGCTTCCCAATACTTTATTAAACCTACAATTCTTCTTACCTTGTTATACAAATCTAAAATGACTTACAAAAAAGAGGTACTCCCATGTCGGCTCTTCAAGAACTTAAAGTAATTGATCGCGAACTATCAATTCTAAACGGTATCTCTGCCCTTCTCGGTTGGGATAAAGAAACAATTCTTCCACCACAAGCAGTCACCGATCGTGGTGAACATCTTTCCTACATAAGTAAAACAATTCATGAAAAATTAACTTCCCCTCATCTTTTCAAAATAATTCAAAGCCTATCCAAGCAAAAACTTTCCGCAATCGATACCGCAATCGTTAAAAAATATCACCGTGAAATAACCAAAGCCCGTAAGATTCCAACCAAACATGTCGAAGAATTTGCTCGCCTCACCACTCACTCTTACGATGCTTGGGTCCGCGCGCGTAAAGAAAAAAAGTTCAGTATCTTTGCACCCTATCTTCATAAAGTAATTGAAATGAGAAAAAAAGAAGCGACATATATTAACCCAAAAGAGCATCCTTATAATGTCCTTCTGGACCAATTTGAGGAAGGCATGACAATTGATGAACTTGACCCCGTCTTCCTTCAGCTTAAAGACGAACTCCCCCGACTGATTAAAGCAATCCAACAATCACCGCGATACAAAAATCAAAAGCCATGTCTTGGCACTCTCTCCTTTCCCCTAGAAGGTCAGCAAAAAGCAAATCTGGATGTGGCTACGTTCATTCTCGGCAAAAACGAACGAACTCACATCGGAACATCACCCCACCCATTTATGACGAGGATCTCATTTGATGATGTTCGCCTCAGCACCGCTGTTCGAGAAGGGCAACCCCTCTTTTCATTTACCTCTGTGGCCCACGAAAGCGGCCATGCTCTCTATGAATTAGGAATATCCCCAAAGATCAAAGATACAATTCTTTGCACCGGTGCATCAACTGCCCTTCACGAGTCGCAGTCTCGCTTGTGGGAAAACCAAGTCTGCAGTAGTAAACATTTCTGGAAATACTATTACTCACATTACCAAAAAATATTTCCATCACTTCAAGAGACATCGTTCGACGAATTCTATTTTCAAAGCAATCTCGTAGAGCCATCCCTAATTAGAATTGAGTCTGATGAAGCCACCTATTGCCTACATATTATCATTCGTTATGAATTAGAACGAGCACTCCTCGAGGGAAAAATAAAAATCCAAGACCTGCCCAAACTTTGGAATGCAAAGTACCAAGAATATTTGGGCGTAACACCAAAAAATGATGCAGAAGGAGTTTTGCAGGACGTTCACTGGAGTGACGGCTCCATGGGGTATTTCCCAACGTATGCCATTGGCACAATTTACTCTGCGATGCTGTACCGCGTGATGCTGGAAAAACACAATATCAAAAAAGATCTAGACCATGGTGACCCTCAATTTATTAAGGATTGGCTGCAAAAAAACATTCATCAACACGGATCAATGTACCTTGCCAAAGAAATCATGAAAAAAACATGCAAGACAGAAATTGACGTAAGTGCTTTAATGGATTACTTCTGGGAAAAGTATGGAGAATTGTATGGGATTACAAGAAAATATTAGGACCCTTTAATCTCGCTTATCCTTCTCCAACATCCACGGTACACGAACTTCAACAGTATCCGCTCCCTCTACCATAATTTGCAAGCATCGATAATCCCTTTGGTAGGGGTGATCCGAAGAATAAGGTGCCGCCGCTTGTTCCACATGTACTAAAAGATCTTTCACCAAATAATTACCACTTGTTATTCTAGCAGCTCGAAATAATTCTGCACACTCACCGTACAGTTTCACTTCATATTCATCGTATTTTAATAGCAAAGGTTTGTCTGTCATGATCATTCCATCTGATAGCTAACTAATAATCTTTCCCCACAAAAATCAAAATGAAAAAGATTGTAAAATCAAAAAGATTTATTCCCTAAGAGGCCCGTATTCACCGGCTTTACTCATAACTGCACCATACAATCGTACGAGATGCGAATGCACAACGGTATTTTTGTCATATTTACCAATTTCATTCGCTACTTGTTGCCCTACGCCGGCATAGAGTGGCGCCAATGTTTCTGGAGGTAAACCCTTTGCACTATCCAACACTGCAAGAGTAACATAGACATCTCCTTCTCTTCCATCACCGATTTTTCGTATTGCTTCTCCTAAACCTTGTACTCTTCCAACGATTTGATCTAAAGTTTCTTGTTCCATATTTGTCTCATCAGTCACTACTGCGGAATTACTCTTATTTAAGAATTATGGTTGGAGATTGGCTTAAATGTCTCACTCAATTGAGCGTTCTCACTATGTTCTTAATCATCCGTACATCAAAGACAGGTAGGTGTTCCCATTCGTAGAATCGCAATTCACCTAATTCATATTTAATTGTTTTACAGTACTCCTCCTGCACCACGTCGCCTAACCTCATGAATTCCTCAGTTCTTCTGGGGTCATCAATAATAAATCCGAGTGGAAATCCGTCATTAAATCCATCATACGCGAGAATATCAACCAGACTTCGATCTAAAGGGTAATCGTATGGTATTTGGATTGGTCTCTGATTAAAATTAAAACGCCTCTTAGCAAAGATCATCTCTCCTGCGTATTGATCCGCTGCAGGATGATCAAAATAGTGAATATCCCCTATCTCCAAGATTAGTTCCTTGTAAAACGTAAGTACCTTCCTATTACTTAAAAAATGTTCCTCAAAGGCAACCCCTTTGTGGGGCAGTCCTACTTGTGTCACAAGGTCACTGCAATGCTGCGCCCATTCTATGGGTATTGGAACTCCTACCATAATAAGTTAGTCCTCTACGTTTTTAAAAAGCTTACGCCTCTTTTTGCAAATACACTTTCCCCAGTAGTTCCTTCAATTCACTCACATTTTTCACGTGAATCAGTGCTTCACGCACACGCGCCCCACCACGCGAACCCTTGGTAAAATTCATCGCCTGCATCTTAATATTCGCAAAATTAATTGTAAATCGAGTAGAGTATTCTAAATAGTGAAAAAAATACTGTATTCTCTCTTCAAACGAAATCTCATGATATTGACCAGTTTCAAAGTACTGTTTCATTTGCGTAAAGATGAATGGATTTTTACACGCAGCCCGGCCCATCATGACATAATCACATCCCGTCTCCTTTATCATTCGCATTGCATCTTCCGGGGTCTCCACATCACCATTACCAACCACCGGGATCGGAACACATTCTTTTAGCATCCTAATTAAAGACCAATCCGCTTTTCCTGAGTAGCCCTGCTCAACCGTACGCGGATGTAAAGTAATCATTGCGATACCCTCTTCCACCGCAATCTTTGCGATATCCAAAAACAATAGCCTGTTAGAATCATTAACTCCACAACGCATCTTGAGTGATACGGGCTTGGATACAGCGCCGACCAGTGTTCGAAAAATCTGCCGCGTCAATTCCGGTTTCTGTAATAATGCTGCACCAGCCATCTGGCACGTAATATGGGGTGCGGGGCATCCCATATTATAATCAATGATGTCAAAATATGGCTCAACAATCTTTGCTGCCCGCTCCAGTACCACAAGGTCTGATCCAAATAATTGTACTGAGACTGGCCTTTCCTTCTCAGAAAATTGTAGAAAATCATAGATCGCCTTACCCTCCCGCTTTAGCAGTTCTTCCTTGGCAATAATCGCATGAATTGATGTTAATTCCGTTACCACAAGACCCGCCCCTAATTCCCGACATACAAGTCGCAATGCCGGGTCAGAGACACCAGCCATCGGTGCTAAGAAAAACGGTGAAGAAAATGTGGGTAGTGCTCGTGCCATGGTTGTAATCATTCTCTTAGGTTCTCTTAATAATCGTACTGTATTCCAGCACGCCAAATCTCTTTTAGCTCAATATAAAATCCATGAATTGATTCTGGCACTCGTCCAAGTGACTCAATGCGTGACCAATCATACGTAATCTCCTCTGCCACAAAGTGATTCAATATTCCCCACCCATTCTGCCAGATGTAAGAAACACAGTCCTGGCGCTGCAGTTGAACCGGCGCATCTAACGTATGAAGCGTATGGAACTCACCATCAACATCTTCTCTGTGATGCAAAAAATACGCAGCACGCATCGATTCATTTTTCCCTTTATGAGCGTACTGCACGTAACCTTCCTTATTTATCAACACCTGACCAATAGGCCCATTCACATTCTTAACTTCCGACGGAAGAATGATCGTTTTAACACCTTGCTCACGAACACTCCCAAACCACGTCCCGCCTTTATTTCCCAAGATACGTAAATCATGAGAAAAGATAGAATCCACACTACGGAGTGTAAACTTCCCTTCATCAATGATACCAGTCTCTACAACAATGCGCTGCAATGAGGGTAAATCTGTCATAACTACCATTTTCGAGCTCTATTTTATATACTTAGCCCTCAAAAAAATGAATAACAGTCAAAAAATAAAATTTCCTCTAGATTAACCTATAATCTTCAAAGCACGTTCCTCTTCCGGAGTAAGGGAGGCATACAGATTTTTCATTGCTTTACCATATTGCCCAAAATGTCGCGTTATATCCGGTAAGCACACTGGGTAATATTTAATCAAATCACTATTTCGTGCAACGTCATGTAAACGATCACTAATCTCCGTAAATGAAGGTAATGCTGTAGATCCTCTATGCTGCTGTAGTTTCCCTAGAAAAATTCCTTTTGCAGCAGGTAGCAAGGACGCATTATGTTCTGTATCACCACTTGGAAGATAAGGCCAGATTACTAAATCTGGATTAATTGGACACTCACTTAAAGTATAGATTTGTTGCATTATTCCACACAGTGCATAATGGCGTACCAAATGTGGAAATAGGTCATCCGGCTCCTCGCGAACATGAAGAGATTCCTGCAACACTCTTGAGCCTAGATTCCACGCCATACTAGGAATGTTGTCATCTGGTGGCAAAACTTCAATGAGAACTTTATAGATAGTGGATGGCATGGGTTGTGAATAAACCTATACTTTATAAATATTTGGAAGAATAACTATTTAATAGTAGGAACGTCCGAGGGAGGTATCTTTAAATCAAAAAAGCAGAAATCACCCAAAAATCTTCTTCAAAAATCCTTTACTTGCCTTCTCTTCACCGAGCTGCTTAATGAGCTCAACCTGTTTTTTAGACAACTTTTGCGGAACCTCGATGCGTATTTTGACCATCTGATCCCCATGACCATTACGACCAACATAGGGTAGTCCCTTTCCTTTCATGCGAAACGTTGTCTCGGAATTTGTCCCAGCTGGAACTGAAAGTGTTGCTTTCCCATCAATGGTTGGAACCTCAATCTCGTCTCCAAGTGCTGCTTGAGTAAATGAAATGGGAATTGTTAACTGCACATTTTTGCCATCAAGCATAAAGTGTTTATGTTGCTTTAGGTGGATCTCAACATACAAGTCTCCGGCAGGACCATTATTTTCTCCAATTTGTCCCTCCCCGCGAACCCGTAAGCGCATCCCGTCTTCGACACCGGGTGGAATGGCAACTTCAATCTCTTTCATTTTGCGAACCGCCCCTTCACCATCGCACTCATCACATTCATCTTCGGGAACTTGTCCTCTGCCATGGCACGCCCCGCAGGGCCCGGTTTGTGCAAAGACCCCAAAGGGTGTCCGCTGCGTTCGTTTGACGTAACCACTCCCTTTACAGTGTTTACAATCCTCAAATTTGAGAGCGCCTTTTCCACCACACGTTGAACAGTATTCTAATTTATTCAGTGAAATATTTTTATCGGCGCCATGAAATACTTCTTCTAGTGTAATTTCTGTTTCATACAATAGGTCCGATCCTCGTCGTGCTCGACCAGGTCCCCTTCCACCACCAAAGATTTGATCAAAAATATCATCAAAATGTCCAAACCCGCCGCCCCGAAATTGCGACATGACATCGGAAAAATCATACCCTTGTTCGCCACCAGTGAAAGTGGAATCACCAAATTGGTCATACTGTTGACGTTTCTTATCATCGCTTAGAACTGCAGCAGCTTCACTTATTTCTTTAAACTTCTCTTCATACTCCAGTTTCTTCTCATCAGGGGCGCGATCAGGATGGTAC
>CAYIEX010000031.1:0-9830 GCA_964362485.1 uncultured Methanosarcinales archaeon
TTGAAATAATCACCTAAAGACCAATTTCCAAGCATTTGAAAGAAAGTGTGATGAGTATTATCACCGATATTGCCGAAGTCTACTGTGCGTAAGCATTTTTGGATGTTTACAATACGTTTGCCAGCTGGATGGGATTGGCCAAGTAAATAGGGTACTAGTGGTTGCATGCCAGCTGTGGTAAAGAGAACTGAAGAGTCACCTTGGGGCACAAGGGATGAAGAAGGGATCAAAGCATGTTTTTTTTCAGTGAAGAAATCAAAATACTTTTGACGTAATGTTTTTGGATCCATAAAGAGAGGGGGCGAAAATTTCTTTTTAAAGCTTTTGACTGATCTTAATCCTTTGCAGATTTGAGTTGGCTAATGGGAATCCGCTCTGCTTTTAGATCGCCAGCCTGTAATCTGGTAATTTTAACGGAAATAACATCACCTGGTCTGAAATCACCTTCTACCCATAATGGTTTATAGGCATAATTACGGCCTATCCATTGATTTTCTGTTTCTGCTTTTTGTTCAATGATGATATTTCCTTCCCAACCTAACCAACGCTCATTTTGGAGTTTACTTAAATTATTATGGATGTCAGTTAAGACTGAGGCGCGACGACCAAGCTCTTCGAGAGGAAGTGCTGGTGAACTTACCGGTCCATGGAGGCGTTCGGAGTAGAAAATCAAATTAATTTTATCGGGGTTTATAGCACGTATGAATCCTTGCAGTAGCCAGAAATCCTCGTCCGTCTCTTCAGGGTGCCCCACAAGTATATCAATCTCTAAATTGAGATCACGAATTTTTTCTCGAAAGAGTTGTGCTACGGTCTGGTACTGTAGTGGCGTATACTTCTTCTTCGTTGATTTAAGCGCAACAGGAGAGCTGCTATAAAGTGGAAGATGTAAATATTTATGAATCTTTTCGTGTTTGTAAATTGCTACTAGTTCTTCACCTATTTTATGGAGGTGCTCAATACTCATTCTACCAAGATGAATCATGAAATCTCCAGGTATTTCCACAAGTTCGCCTAGTAGTGATGGAAAATTGGTTTTTAAATCAACTCCATAGGCAGCAAGATCAGGTGAACTTAACCAAATCTCACGAGCACCTAACTGTATCGTCGTTTGCACTTCTTTTTTTATTTCTGCGGCATTATATGACTCAAGGCTTTTCTTTTTACATTTGCAATAGTGGCACACACCACGGCAACCCCGGGCAATAGGGATCGATTGGATGAGTGTGTTGGACCTGACTCTGGGTAAGTGGAGGGGTGGAAGTTCCTTTGCATCCAAAAATTCTACTTTGTTTTCATGCAATACCTCCTCGACGATTTCAACAATATGATGGATTTGTCGTACACCCAAAATAGAATATTTTGCTACTCGTTCTTGGTTGTGGGTTGGCAGACAGCCAGCGAGGATGTACATTTTATGCGGATATTGTTTTTCAAGAGAATCTAATTTTTCCCATAGTGCAATTTCCATGTTTTTGCTCGCTATGTAGAGAATAACTATGTCAGCATTATCTGCATCAGGTAGAATCTCAAATTTCGCTTGAACTAAAAGTCCAGCCATTTGTTCAGGGTCTGATCGATAATGTCCACACCCTATGGGAATAATCGTAAAACTCGTCATGCTTTTCACTCGATTTATTAATTTATAAACGTTATGGGATTGGACTTCCTATTTTTATATTCATAGATTACACGCTCTAGTACATCTTTTTGATGTTGATACTGTTCTAATGTGCTGTGTGGTATTATTGCAAAGTGTTCTGTTTCATAATCTAATTCTTCTCTTTTAATTTGTAGGACTGGAACCACTTGGCTCACTACTGTGGGTGCTTTTTGGTTGGAGAGAAGAATGCAGTTTTTTTGCTGTAAAATAGTAAGAATCTGATTGGAATAAATAGATGGATTTTCAACAAAAATATAATCATTATGTTGGAGATTTAGTTTCTTCTGTGTTCTAGTATATTCGTTGTAACTGAGTGAGGCAATTTTCTTGATGAGTTGTTTACCTGGCATTGATGTAATAAAATGGTTTAATTGATGGCTTTTAGCCTGTACTTGTTGCAATTGTTTTTGTACTGTTTCTATTTTTCGGGTTAGTAAATGGAGTCGCTCTTCTTTGTGATGAACTAAATGGTCAAGACGTTTTTGCACTTGGTCGTCAATGTTTGCAACTTTCTTTTGAGCTGATTGGAGTAATTGCATTTTTTCAAATGACTCAGAAAGCTTTAATTCAAGAACCGCGTTTTCTTTTTTAATTTCGTCAAGTTTTGTATAAAGGCGAAGAAAGTCTTTTTTAGTAATTTTATTATCAACGAGCGCTTCGTAGATAATTTTTTTCTCCTCTTTATTCTTGGTAAGGATCTCTTTGATTACATCAAAGTGAAGTTCTCGGTTCAGTGCAATACGGATAAACTCCTCGCGCTGGGTGTGTAGATTATTTGCTTCAATGTAGTTATAAATTTTCTCAAGAAATAGTTGGTGGTGTTTATAGGCATACAGCGCTGCTGCAAGTGCATCTGCCTCATGGTGGTTGAGTTTAATATTATTTTTTCCTATCCATGTACTTATAATTTGACGTTTTTCTTCTTTAGGTAGATCCTCGTGAGGGTAAATTGTATCTGTTCCCATTTTACGTGAAAACTGCTCAATAAAGGTGGGAACTTTACTTTTGTCGGTTGCGGCGATCACGGGATGGCAAATAGTGATGAGTTCACGGATGACATCAGAAAGACTTAATTCTTTGGCCGAGAAAAAAGTGAGAAGATCACCTTGCAGTGTAAGGGCGGCGAACGCCGTTGTCGTTCCAGGGTCCAAACCAACTATAGCAAGGGGCTTCATGAGCCTACTTCTTTTTCTCCAAGTTCAACTTTCTTTCAAGATTGATGATTTTTTTCCGGTTTTCATAGCCCGCATTTGTTTCGTGCCAGTATTCGATGTTTTTATCACCAACTTTCCAGCATAAGAGAATATCTTTCTTACCTACTTTTGATCTAAAATCAATGAGACCTTCATCTAGGTCTTTTAAGACACAACCCATTTTTTCTAGGCGATCGAGACGTTCATAGAAGGTATAGCTTAGGTAATGATAATCTTTGTTAAATTGTGTAATGTAACGCATTGCGTCTTGGTTGTCTTCCTCAACTTCTATTTCGACAGTATCAAGTAGTTCGAGGGCCTGGGCTGTGAGCTGAAGCTCAAAAACAAGTTTTTCGACCGTTGGAATCATTTTTTCCGCCTTATCCAACGTAACGTATGTCCGATCCGCAGCAATCTTTTTAGCCATGATTTGAGGATGCTTTTCATCTTTATAAAGTTTATTCAAGAAAAGAGGTGGTTTTGGAGTATCCTTGACATTATTTGACTTTATAAGTGAGAAATTTGCAAATATATATCATAAATGGTTTTGTTGAAAAGTTCGCCTTCGGCTCACTGATTGCCTTCAAAATGCTCGATTTGATTTTGAATAGGGCTATATTCCCGGTGGGAGCAACCCCTTATTACCTCCCTGCTGTTTCTTCGATAGCATTTTGACCTTTGGGCACAAGAAATAAAGAGACTACTTTATTTCTGTGCAGAAAACAGGTAGTTTTCCTGTTTTCTTGCAATCGACTTTTCAACGAAACCATCATAAATCAAAATCTTTATAAGAGGTGGAATTCCCTTTTTGGTTATGAAATGGGTTTTAACGGTTCTTACTATTGTTCTTTGCTTACTTCCGCTTGTAGTTGCAACGCATGATCAGCCATATCATCTTAAGCTTTTGGCAGTGCAGGAGTCAGGCGGTCATTACGAAGGGAGTGATGCTGATCTTTTTTTAGAAGTTAAGGATGGTTCGGGACGAGTTTTTTTAGATACGTATCCTGTTACAAAAATGGATACTCAGATTTCGACACGTTTTGCTAAGGAAATTGCTTGTAATCATTATAATCTTGATTGCTCGGACTCAGATTTTATTTTTACAATTAAAGCGGATTCAAATATTATTGGCGGCCCGAGCGCTGGAGCTGCCATTGCGGCACTCACCAGTATCGCTTTACTTGATTTGGAGTATAATAACGATGTTGCTGTAACAGGAACAATTAATTCAGGTGGAGTTGTTGGTCCTGTTGGTGGCGTTAAAGAGAAAATAGAGGCGGCGGCTCAAAGCGGCATACATAAAGTGCTGATTTCGAAAGGAACAGCAAATATGACCATTTTTAACAATGAAACTAATCAAAGCGCTCAACTTGATTTGGTTGAATATGGAAAGGTAAATCTCTCTGTTGAAGTGGTAGAAGTAACTACTCTTGATGAAGTTATTTTTCACTTAACTGGATATGAGGTAGTAAATCAAAATTCATCTATTAGCAAAAGTGCCGCTTATAATGATATTATGAGGGGTTTGCAAGAAGGATTGTGTACAAGGATGCAGGGTCTACGTTCTCAACTAAAAGAAGAGACCCTTCCCGCCAATTTTTCAAGTCGAGTTAATGAACGTATTGAACGGGTTATAGCCGCAACAGAACAGCAGGACTATTATTCGGCTGCAAGTTATTGTTTTGGGATTAATATTGATGTGGCGGAACAGGTTATACTTCAACAAAATCTATCGGATGAGCAAATTGAGCAACAGTGGCAAATATTACGGACTAATGTTACTGCGCTAGAGCAAAAACTTGATTCGCAGGAAATTGATACAATTTCTGATTTGCAAACCTTGATGATTGTTGAGGAAAGAATTCATGATGTGCAAACTATTGCAGCTAAGCCACATGCAAGTCGCGCTGACTCTATTCGCTCACTTGCGTATGCTCTGGAGCGATTTTATTCGGCCGTTTCATGGATGGATTTTTTCTCTATGCCCGGGAAAAAGTTAGCGCTTGAATCTGAGAGGATTAAGCTTTCTTGTTTTGAAAAATTATCTGAAGCTGAGGAACGAGTTCAGTATACTGAGTTATTCTTGTCACCGGGACTTCTTACCGGTATTCATGAGAAGATAAGAGAGGCAAAGAATGCGGCAAATGAAGACAATTTTTCATTATGTCTAAGTACAGCTTCCCAGGCGAAGGCGGATTCCAATGCGATTTTAACAAGTATTGGTGTTGATGATGCAACTATTGTTGAAATAATTAATAGCAAGAGGTCCGCAGTGGAGAAGACGATTTCTCAAAACACTGCTAATGATATTTGGCCAATCTTAGGATATTCCTATTATGAGTATGCAAATTCGCTGCAAGACCAGGAGCGTTATACAGCTCTTGTGTATATGGAGTATGCTTTGGAAATGAGTGATTTGAGTATTTACTTCCCAACTGATGATCGGAAACCCATTGAATTGGTTGCGCGAACAAAGCTGAATTACCGTAATATTTTGTTAGTTGGAGAAGGATTTTTAGTTGGTGCATTAACAGTAAGTTTAATTTTCATGGCACTACAATACTGGTCTTATCGCAGGCGTAATGAACATAAGTTTAAACCGCACTTTAAGAAATTCTAATTGGGTTATGGTTGATTATGGATTTGGTTTAATCAAATATCTTTTCATTCTTCTTTTTGGACTGGTTTGATGAGTTCCAAATCTTTAGGGTTGCACTTGAATTGAATTTTCTTTCCCGTTTTTGTATTTTGTAAAATAACACGTTCTCCTAGGACTTTTACAATATGTGGGAGTCCCTTGTATAACACTATTTCACCTTTTTGGAAGAATACTCCACGGAACAGAATAGCGAGGCGATAGATGTTTTGTCCATCTCGAGCGCTGAAAAGTTTGGCAGTAACGTGATATATCCCACCATAACGGTCCTGTAGTCGTCTTCCGATGATCTTTCCAAACCGGGCATCGGCAAGATAGAGATCAAGGCCATTGTCGTGAGGAACAGTTTTTGGAATTGGTACTCCTTCTTTTTGTATAGCTGCAATAGCGTAATCCACTTGATCCTCACGAACATCGCGTAGTTGTAGAATCGCCTCATAGTACAAGAAGTGCTTTCCTTCCCAGGGCTTTGGTTTGGCCATTAGTCTGTAAAATAGAGTTTGTTATTTAAATGTTAGGTGTGATATGAATGTCTAATTCCAAAGGAAGCTTTATAAGTGCGCGAGTTGTGATGATATCTATGAAATCTGATGAAAAACGGTCTTCTCGGTGGCCACTTATTTTGGTGGGGTTTGTTCTTGTGTTCCTATTTGTAATTATTCCACTTATCTTTAGTATTATTGGTGAAAGAAATACCGGAAACGTGGCACTTATTCCTATTGAAGGTGTTATTATGACTTCAGGAGGGTCCAGTTTTGGGCAGTCATTTGTGGGCTCTGATGAGATAGTTCATTATATCGAGCAAGCAAATGAGAATCCTTCTATTCAAGCGATTGTGTTGGAAATTAACTCTCCTGGTGGCTCTGCTGTTGCATCTGATGAGATTGCAACCGCTGTTCGCAAGGCAAATAAACCAGTGATTACAGTTATTCGGGAAGCGGGCGCCTCAGGCGGATATTGGATTGCGTCATCAACGGATTATATTATTGCTAATAAAATGTCCATTACGGGAAGTATCGGTGTCATTTCATCGTATTTGGAGTTTAGTGGCCTTATGGAAAAATATGGCGTTGAGTATGAGCGTCTTGTTGCAGGCGATCGAAAAGATATTGGTACGCCACTTCGTGATATGAATAATGAAGAGCGACAAATTTTACAAAAGAAATTGGATCGTATTCATGAATTCTTTATTGAAGAGGTTGCTCGTAATAGGAATATGTCAATTACAGATGTGCGAAAGTTGGCTACGGGTGAGTTCTACTTAGGTGTTGAAGCGTATGAATATGGTTTAATTGATCAATTGGGTGATTTGAGTACGGCTGAAGAATACTTAAAAGTAACATATGGATTTGAATCAGTAGAGTTTTTGGTGTATGAGCGTGACCCAAGTCTTTTTGATGTTCTTGCTGGGGTGTCAACTGAATTTTCTTTTACTATGGGTAGAGGTATTGCGTATCAGCTGCAGGAGCAACCTACAGCACTTTTACTGCAGTAAGCTTTTTATAACACCTGGGGGATTGAGGCGTTATGAAATCATATTACTTCTTTGGCTTGTTATTACTCTTACTATTTTCGCCTTTGGTTTTTGCTCAAGAAAACGCTTCAATAGAAAATCAAGTTCAGGTACCTGAAGTGCAGGTAGGATTGTATCTTTTGAATTTAGGTAAATTTGATGTTGCGACTGGTTCGTACACAGCTGATTTCTATTTATCACTGACTTGTGCAGAAGAGTGCTCACCAAATTTTGAATTTATGAATGGTCGGGCTGCAAGTATTGAAAAAATTACAGATGAGCCTACGGAGAAATTTTATCGTATTCAAGCAAATCTCAATAATCAAGTTGATCTCAAGAAGTTTCCCTTTGATTCACAGCAACTTCAAATCGTCATTGAGGATAAAGAGAAAACAATTGAGGAATTAGTGTTTATCGCAAATAAAGAGCAAAGTGGCATTGATGACTCCATTTCATTTACGGGTTGGAAACTATCCGGCTGGGACGCTGCTGTTCGAAATCATCGGTATTCTATATATGATGAAACCTTTTCTCAGTATGTGTATAGTATTACAATTGAGAGGATTGCCTGGAATTCGTTTTTGAAAACATTTTTGCCGGTGATTTTTATTGTTCTGATTGTTTTATTTAGTTTTGTTCTTGACCCAGATAAGGTTGCAACACGTCTAGCCATGGCGGGTTCAAGCCTTGTAGCATCGGTTATGTTTCATATTTCTATTACTAATCAGATTCCTCCGGTTGGGTACTTGACTTTTGCGGATAAATTCATGGCGCTTACGTATTTGGTGTTGCTTTCTAGCTTTATGATCAACATAGCGATATTGGAAATGCAGGAGCGAAAGAAAACGGAGCTCGTTGAGAAGATTCATCGCAGAACGGAATTTGGCATGTTTATTGTTGTTCCGCTTCTCTATTTAGTGTTGTTTTGGATTGGGTTTTAGATTGTTTTTTTGTATTTAATGGGATGAATCATGTGTTCTTAAAGAAATAAATGTTAATAAAGAGTTTTGATTATTGCAACGTTTATGGACAAAATCTATACTAGAAGAACCGTTGAATACGAAGTAACAAAAGATGTTTTTGTAAGACTTGCTTCATATTTAGAACACAGCACTGGATATAAGGCACATTTATATCGGGCGGATGTAATAAATCAAGGTACTATTGATGATGGAAGTTCAACGGACTTTCACGCCTGTAGTCGGTTTTCTGAGTTTAAAATATTAGATGATACTACTTTTGTATTGAGGGTGCATGACCAGACGCTTGCAAAAACGATTGATTCGTATTTTACTGGAGAGTAAATCAGAAAATAATATAAAATAGCAGTTCTTTAGGTTATCATGGCTAAAAAAGAACAGAATCCTGAAGGATTAGCACTTATTGTACAACTTGCAGGAAAGCTTGGTGTAGATTTAGAAAATAGTCATGTAGCTATTGCAACTGAGGAAATTGGTGCAAGTGTGAGAATGTACGATGGGTCATTAGAAGCAAGAATTCTTCCTTCAAGCGATCACAGATGCATGTATGTCGATTCTCCTCGCTCTCCTAGTATATATATTGAGTTAGTTGATCATCAGCGAGACACGTCAGTGCCTGACGGTGCTGTCTATTCTATTCGAGCTTGCATGCCCCTAGGTAACATGGGTCTAAAGAATTATAATGATCTTAATGGTGATGTGTGGCGTGTGTATGTTGGTAAAAATGGAATAATTCTCGATGATCCTGCAAGAAGGCGGGCAGCGGATCTTGTTAAGGTAAAAAAATAGTTTTCTTAGTTTTTACTTTGGCCATGTGATTTAGAAAGAGAAGTAAATATTTTAGGCAAGTTTTCGGTATGGTTCAATTATCTAATACTCCACCCCATTCAACAACTGTAAATCCATTTCTTTTTGGTGTAACTATTTTCGGCTCTTGGATATTTGATTTTTCTTTAAGAGGCTTGAAATAGAAATTTAGTCTTATGGTTGTATCGGGTTGTGGCGATACAATCAAATCCATATTTTCTTTCAAAAATTTGTCTTCGAATAGTTTAATCTCATAATAATTGGACTTTGGCAATTCGTTTAGCCAATATTCTTTAAACTGATTTTTTTCTTTATCATTTAGGCCGAGTTTTAGCAGATTTGTATCAAGCCAATTGTTTAACTCTTCTGATTTAACAACCCATCCATCGTTTGGCAATTTTATCTGATTTAATTCAGCTTCGTAGAAAAGATAGTCATATCTGTTATCGATTAAACCTTCTTTTGTTACAAAAACAGTCCAGCCATTTTCGTATGCAGGAATATCGTTGATTATTTTTCCGTTAATATTCAGTTGAACTTTAATTAGAGAGTCTTCTAAAGGATAAAGATAAATTGCTGGTTTTTTTATAACCATATGACTGGCTTGAAAGGATTCATATACTACAAAAGCAACGAAAAAGCTTACGAGAATTGCCAGAGAAATCAAAATCCACATTAATATCTTATTCATATCGAATGAATAGGATTAAACTATTATATTAATATACTGATGACTTCAAGCCAATTTGAACCCTACCAATCGAAGATTTTGACTATCTTTATTCGCACAACAGGTTTGTATTGGGAATTGAAACTAATGGGGTTATGTTGCTTTGGCTTTACGCCAAAGTCCGAACCGCAGTGAGGAAGTATTTGAATTTGAGAAACAAAATTAGAACATGAGCAGAGCGAGACTTACTACTAAGAAAAAGCCCAATACATTTATATTCCTACTAAGTTTCATCTGTTGTATGCAACAATTGATAATTATTAGAGGACCGCCTGGAACCGGGAAGTC
>CAYIEX010000031.1:9840-15773 GCA_964362485.1 uncultured Methanosarcinales archaeon
AAATTGAATACCGATGGCACAATGACAGTGCAGACAATTGCTAATTTAATAGCAAAAAGATTATCTGGTGTTGTTGCAGTTATTGGTGTTGATGTTTTAAGATGGGACTTTATTAAAAAAAGACCAAAGAATTTTAATGATCATAATTTAGTTTACAAGAATTTGTGGGATTTAACTAAAAATTCTCTTAATGAAGGACTTAATGTTGTTTTAGAAGGAGTTCTTGCTGGAAGAGATAAGAATAAAAAATTAAGAATTGAGGATTATAATAAATTTGAAAAGAAGGGAATCAAAATTACAAAAATATTTTTGATTAGTAAAAAAAATACTCAGCAAGAACGATTAAAGAATCGGAATAAGACATTTGTTACTAAAACAACTAAAAAGGATATTCAAGAATGGACTAAATTGTCAAGAGAATCGACATCCAAAAATGACATAATTATAGATACAACAGGGAAGACGAAAGAAGAAACAGTTAAAGAGATACTGTTAGTTCTGCGAAAATAAGAAGGCTTTTTCTTAAATTCAAATATTCAACATAACTGGGTTATGCCCTCTGGGTTTATCCCCAGATGCGTAGCGTTAGCGGAGCAAGTTCAAAAAGGACTTTGTTTGTAGTTTAGAGCTTCCCCCGTTAGAGCCATTGCCAAATTTAGTTAATTGTTAATCTCTTGTTGAAACTTTATAGTCCAAGCTCTATTTTTTTCTATTTGAGGCATTCTTTCATCAAGTATTTTGATAGCCCATTCTACTTGTTCAGTTTTATGTTGAGAACTTTTCAATGTTTCTCGCATTTGCTTTTGAGCATCATACCATCTCAATAAGCAGTCCACATAATAAGTAAGCAATGCCGTCTGTGCGATTTTATCCCCATTTAAACGATGATAAGCTCCACTTTCAGGACCAATAACTTCTAAATATCCATCCAACCATGAAAGACCAGGTGCTGTAACATATTCTGCAATTCTTTCTGGTGTTCCGGCAACAATATTTTCATATATTGGATCAATATGTTTTGTGACTATATCTCCAGTATCAATAATAGCAGCACCGTACTGAAACATTCTTGCTTTTGTATCTTCATGATAAGGATCTATTTTTTCAAGAGATTCTGCTTCTTGTTTAACCTGTTCGTAAATTTCTAATGCTTCTTGTGGATTTCCACTTTTGTATTGGTTTACTGCCTGATTTAGTAATGAGTCTAAATCTTGATGAGTTTCAACAATTGCCATTTGGGCTTTTTGAGGAAGTTCATCAAATGTTGGATTTTGATTTAGGCCTACAAAGTATGGAGCAGTGACTAAGCCAGCTACTAAGACACTTTTTCCGATTTTTTTAAGATATTTTTTCATTTTGTTACCTCTTTGTTTGTTATGCAGTAGTAGTGAACGAACACTTTGATATATGTTTGGTTCAACACAAATTAAACCAAAAAGTTTAAATATAAAAGTTAACTTATTAGTTAAATGGCACTTAGAATTACCCTCCCATTTGGTAAAGAGGATAATATTAAGAATTTGGTATTTAGTATTTTAACTAAAGAACACCCACTGAAGATTATAGATTTAACAAATTTTATTCGTAAAAGGTATGGGAAATCTGTTACATTTCAAGCTGTCAGAAAAGCGATTTTGCAGTTGGTTGATGAGGGTGTTTTGTTGAATGAAGATAACAAATTTAGCATTAATAAAGAGTGGGTGATTAGTAGCAAGAAGCAGTTAGATTTACTTTATGAAGAATTAACAAAAGAAAAAATAAATCCAAAAAGCATAGATTCTATCAAAGGAGAAGTTTCAGTCTTCATATTTGATTCGTTGAACAAGATGATGAAATTCTGGGAGGAAATTATAGAAGATTGGTTTGAGAATTTCAAAGAAGGAGATGCTAACATTAATTGTTACCAAGGAGCGCATGGTTGGGAGGGCTTACTTCATCCAGACCGTGAAAGAAGTATGATGGGAAGATTAAAAGAAAGGGGGATAAAATCGTATGTTCTTAGCATTGGGAATACTCCATTAGACCGTTATATCTGGAAGTTTTATAAGAGAATTGGGCTCAAAATTGCATTTAGTCCGTCGTTATCTTCTTTTGATAAAACTTATTATGTGGCAACGTATGGAGAAACAATTGTACAGATTCATTATCCAAAGGAAATAGTTGATGATTTGGAAAAGTTTTTTAAGAAAAATAAAACGATTGAAGATTTAGACTTAGGTGAGTTATCAGAAATAGTAAATAGAAAACAAGAGATTAAGTTAACAGTAATAAAAAATTTGGCAATGGCGAAACAGATTAACAAATCTATTATATCAGAGATTGAGTAAGGGGAAGCTCCTTTTAGTCCTTTTTGAATTGGGCATAACGATGTTATGTTTCCACAGCTTTATGCTGGGACGAGCACCTACTGGAGCGCAGAGTTTGGAGGAGTTCTACGACGACAAATTAAACATAACTCCCTATAAGCCAACTCTCCAAAATATTTGACTTATAGCCCACCATGGCCCAGAATCTTGATAACTATGAATACACAAGCTGTCACTACTCTTATTTCAATCCAATTCGTTCTTGTAAAAATTCTTTTTCGACTTTAACGTATTTGCCAGGCTCAAGATTAAAGTCATCGATATTGAGTTTGCCAATGGAAATGCGTTTTAATTCTCGGACACGGTTGTCTACTGCTTCAAAAATGCGTCGAACTTCACGTTTTTTACCTTCTGTGATGGTGATATTAACATCAACGTCACTTTTTATTGTGAGTTTGCTTGGTTTTGTTTTGTAAGGCTTAATTACACCGTTTTCCTCGAGTTTGATAACAATCCCCTGTTCGATATTCTCTTTATCCGCTTTGCTTAAGGGTCTCTCTAGGAAGACAGCGTAGGTTTTTGGTATGTTTGAATTTGGATTGGTTATTTTGTAGCTAAAATCGCCATCCGAAGTTAGGATGAGAAGACCAGTTGTATCTTCATCGAGTCTACCAATGCAGAAGAGGGTGTTTTTAACTTCTTCTGGTATTTCTGGGCCTAGCATTTCGAAGACACTGTGCTTTCCATGTTCGTGATCTTCATCGGAAAGTTTACAGGATAGGCAGCCTTTTGGTTTGTTAAGGATGAGATAGAGATCTTTGTCTTGGTAGGTGAGGTTTGTACCTTTGTAGGTTACTCTGTGAAGGTTTGGCCGAAATTGGTAGAAGGGGTGTCGGATTACTTCATCGTTTATTTTAACGTCACCGCGATAAATTGCATCGGTGATATCTTTTTTACTTTGGAATTGGCCTGTTTTACTTAGGAACTGATGAAGATAGACTTTTTTTGCCACGGATTTAGAAAAATGGTGTTTATTAATAAATTGTTGGTTACTTATAATGATGGGTTGTGTATTACTAAAAGTTGTGGTTGGTCAGCGCTCGAAACATTTAAATTCACATCATGTATACATGAGACTATGGGTTTAGCAGAGCAAAAGTGGTGGCAGAAGTTGTTTAAAAGAGAGGAAGGTCGTAAAAAAATTGATCTTTCTCGCGATTTTGATGGAATTAACGATTTTCTGGCGGATATGGTTCGTGATCGACAGGCTTTAGTGGTATTATTTGAGCAGCTTAAAGAGCTCGAAGAAGAACGGCAGGTTGCAACTCATGTTGCTTTGAAAGTTAATTTACAATCACAAGTTACCCTATTACAAGATATCTTGGATCGATACAATAATTTTGAGGATGATGTGCAAATCAATGGAATTCGTCTGCGTATAATTGCTGCGGAGTTACTGAAGAAGGCAGAGAAAGCTGGTCTTAAAGATGCGGTCAAGGATAAACGTGATTTGCCAGAATGGCATAAAGAAATGTAGGTCTTGAAGGATTCTTTCTTAGATAAAAAGTTTTATAAACAGACCTCGGTTTGGCTCTCTAGATCCCTCCTTAGTTTAGCGGCAGAACCCTCGGCTGTAGAAGTTGTACGATGGGCATCTATTTGATGCTGAGATGAATTACAATCAGCCGTAGTCACCGAGTGATCCCCGGTTCAAACGAGAAAAAGATTTGTTCTGTTCTCTGATCTTCCGGGAGGGGGGATTTTTAATTTCTATTCGTGGTGATGTGTGTCTCCCCAAATTATTATAACTGAGTGAAATGGTGAATCTGTATGCTTATCGTTGATGTGGAAACATGTGGACAAAATCCTCACAAATCATCTATTATTAGTATTGGGGCTGTGTATGTTGCGAGGCCCTGTTCTAAACCAGAAGTATATTACGGTGAATGTCGGGTGCCTACAGATACTTTTATCGATCCAGAATCACTTGCTGTGAATGGCTGTACTTTAGAGGATATCATGCGAGCAGATAAATTAAGTTTGTCTGAGGCATTATCAACATTTTTTTCATGGACTGGTGGTTGGGGAATGCCACATCGCTTGATGAAAAGCAGTTCTTGCAATAATTCTGCTCCGCTCTACACTATTTTTGGCCACAACCCTGATTTTGATCGTGAATTTTTGTATCATAACGCAAAGCAGTGCGGGTTACGATCTCCCTTTGGCAATCATGTTGTAGATTTGCATGCAGTGTGTGCCAGCACACTACTTCGTATGGATGAGCACATACCTCTCTATAAAGAGAGATCCGCGCTGCGTGCAGATACTATTTTTGAAATAGTGGGTATTGGTGCCGAACCAAAGCCACACGTTGGCTGGAAAGGCGCAGTTATGACCGCAGAAGCGTTTCATCGATTGATTTATGGCAGATATTTATTTGAAGAATATAAGAATAAGCCGGTACCTAGGTTTTTAAGGTATTAGCTTACCTTCTCCAACCTAAAAAGTGTTACATCAACTTTTTTGACAGGTTTAGTATGAAAGTGGTATGTTGCTTTGATCGGAAATTCAAATCTCGTTGTATTTGTAATGGTGAATTGATAGTCTTTAGCTATTGCGCGTACAAAATTGGCAGTTGATGATTTGTGCATTGAATAGACAAGTGGGGCTGCTTTGAATGCGACTTCGAGAAAGTTCTTATCTGCATGCTCATCTTTTGTTCCAAATGGCGGGTTTTGAATGACGACATCAACTTTTATGCTGAATTCCTGAATATCGGACTCGATGAATTCGGCTTTGCCTAGCTCATATTCTTCACTGAGGTGTTTATAATTTTCTTTGGCAATTGCAAGGGCCGATTTATCTTTATCAATGAAGATAATTTTTTTCGCGCCTAGTAACAGTAAACCTAATCCTAATATTCCTGGACCGCATCCGGCATCAAGTATTGTTCTTCCTTCCACTTCACCATGCATGAACATATCCCATATCCAGGTTGCGGCTATAGAAGAAGGTGTGACATATTGTTCTAGTTCAAATGATGGATTATCAAATGATTTGAGTTTACTTAGAATGATCTCTACATCTTTTTTAGAACGAATCGACATGGTGATAGGAATCAGTATTCTTCTACTTATTGTTTTCGGTGCAATAACTGCCTGAGGAATCGTTCAGGAATGGGTTTAGCAGAATGACTGGGGTTGGGTTGGGTAATCCTTGCTAACTCTTCCTCGAGCGGAATATGGGATGGGTGGAGCTTTGGTTTTCGTAATATAACTTTTGCGGGTATTTGGGTTCTATTTACGCAGAATGATGCATAATTTGTTCCATAGTGTTTTAGTTTTGCGACAAGATTAATGTCGGTATATATGTCGCGGGGTCTATTGAATTTTGTGTCTTCAAAGCTGTAGAATAAACGGGTAACATTAAGGCCTTCAGCCTGGATGGTTGCTACTGTGCCCGAGTATCCAAGTAGTGTTTCTTTAACAATGTAGGATTTCCAGCCATTCTCATGATCTTGTGGTTTTAGCTGATCGAATTGAAGCACGATTGAACCAATGTCGTTCTGGGCAGCATAATTCAAGAAGTTATCCAAATCTGATGGCGTGTAGAGAGGAGCTAATCTTC
>CAYIEX010000032.1:0-15528 GCA_964362485.1 uncultured Methanosarcinales archaeon
TTGAATGCTCTGTTCAGTATGGGGTTGGTAATTTAGCAGAAGCCTATGCATATTGGAATCAAGATGCAACCCGCGCTGCAATTCGCTATTATGCTATTACTAAAAACGGTGTACTTGGCACCTCTCAAAATCCTCCTATTGCTCTCGTTTTTGACAATCCTGAAACTTTGGTATATGATACCTCATTACTGAATCATGATCGTGCTAATCGTCAATATGTGGATATAATGAACAGACAAACTCGTCGCGATCGTGATACCCTTGTTCTTCCTTATCTAAGAGCATTTAATTTTAAGTTGAAACTCAAAGCACCTGCTGAGGCACGTAATGGTGTAGTTGGTGTTGATACCTGGTTAACAGCACAGTCTGCTGGTCAGAACCCCACTTACTTTCATTCAAAATCGGAAGTGGTTGGTAATATAATACAGTTTCATACTGGTCGTGAACCAATAACACGTTTGGAGTGTCCCGCTTCAGTTGCCGTGGGGCAGTCATTTGTTTGTAGTTTGTATATCACTTCCACTGACCGTCAGTTTCTGAGCGGCAGTGGGACTGTTACTGCTGTTCTTGCTAACGGCGGGCCTGAACAATTGATTGACTTAAGAGATCCGGCCACTGGAATTATTAAGCCGAATGGACTAACAAATAGATTAGGTCTAAGTATGTCTGAACATACTGAAAACAAAGAACTCTTTTTGTTTGCCCGTCCGTCTGTATATCGATTTGGAGATCCTCTCGTCTTTGAAATTCCTTTGCGTGCTCCTGCGGAGGCTGGTGGAGGTTCGGTTAGTACTGCTATTAAGTTTTTAGATGCTGATGCAAATAGAAACGCAGAGGCTGTCCAAACGCGCCTTATCACGTTTACAGAACCAGTTGCTGCGCAAGAAGAGCATGCGCCTGCCGCTGTTTCTTTGGTTTGTCCTGATCAAGTTGCTCCTAATGAGTTGATCACATGTAATGTGCAGTTATCGGGATATGTCACGCAACGGGATTTTGTGGGACAGTTGGTTCTTGGCAATAAGTTTGATCTTGGTTCTATTCAAATTTTGCCAACTTTGGGTGCACGCGGGAATTCGATGGTCAATGGGGAGCCTAATGGGGATTTAGTAGCAGATTGGTTCTCTGCGTCAGGCGGGGAGTTTATCATCAGACTTGATCGAGTGCCGGTTAACTTTGATCTACCTTTCATTGCACAAATTAAAATGCGGGCTAGTCCTACTATTGAAAGTGGTGGAGTGGTTTTACATTATGAAGTTAATGGAAATCCCTCGGAGCAGGTAACGGAACAAGTACAAGCACGAGCAGTGCAATGTTCTGGTCAGCTGGGAGCAAATTCACAACTCTGTGCCGGTGATACTACTAATCTTCAGGCTGATCTACCTTATCGGTTAGTTACACAATGTACTAACCAACGCAAATGTGAATATGAATGCCGCTCCAGTGCGTTCTTACGACCCAGCACAAGACAGTGTATCCTTCCCGATGCAGCAATCTCTGCAAATACCATTTGCGATGGAGCGGGTGATCTTGCGCAACGTGGCGATTTGATCTGCGCTCAAGATCTTCGCTGGAAAATTGCGGATGGAAAATCCTGTGCTGCAGCTCGTAGTGCCTGTGCATCAGGCTTAAACTGTGTTAACAATATTTGTACCAGGGCGGGTTCAGCACCGAGAGCTGGCGCTACTTGTCGAATGGGTGATAGTGCAGCTGGTCTTGTTTGCGAGATGGGAGCCGCTAAAACCTATGTCTGGAAAATAGATAAGAGTGGTCCATGCCAATCTTCGCCTACTCTTTGTGCAACTGGTTTATCTTGTGAACATGGTGTTTGTGCGGTTGCTTCCGATAATACTCCTGCTCCAAGACAGGAACTATGTAATAATCGTGCAGACGATGATGGTGATCGAAGGATCGATTGTAACGATATTGATTGTTATAGTAATCCAAATGCTCCGACGAATGTTTGTGCTGCCTCACCCGCCGATATCTTAATCTATGATCCGAGCCCTCAACGTGGCTCCCTTAACTTACGTCGCACATATGATGGTCCCGGTGCTGCGTGTGCTACGTTGCCTTTAGCTAATGGCGTGAATCCTTGGGTTTGTGAGCGAGTGCAGAAGTATGATCCTGCGCAAGGCTGGATTCTCGTGAACACAGGTTGTGCGACAAATTTAGCTAGTTTACGGGGAGATCTTCCTCATAGGGTGGGATGCAGAGTTGATATAGATTCAGTTGTAACTCCGCAACCAACCGAAGGAAGAGGAGATCTTGATGGGAATGCTCGAGTTGAGATTGCTGATGCTATTTTGCTTGCTCGGTCGGTTCTGGGGATTATTGATCAAGAGTTTACTGTGACTCAAGCTGATGTTAATCGTGATAATTTGGTTAATATTAATGATGCAATTTCGATTGCACAATATGCATTAGGTATCACTGATGAATTAGGAGGAGATTAAGATGAAAACTACACGGTTATTTGTGATTATTGGTTTACTTGGGGTTATACTTATGAGCGGTGCTATGGCTACAGATTTTCGTGTTGCCTGTCCGGAAGAAGTTGAGGCTAGTGCAGAGTTTGCGTGTGAAATCTATTTGGTGGATCCAGCTGATTCATCAACGGGTACAGCTTTTACTGTAGAAGGTGCGTCTTTGCAGAGCGTTACTTTTGATCCTAGTTTACAGGATTCTTCTCAGAATGGGAGATATGGTTTTGCAGCATTCAATTCACCTTTTACTGGTGATGGTGTTGTTTCCACTGTGACTCTTGTTGCTCCAGATTCCGGGAGTTTTAATGTGAGGGTGATTCCTCGCAGACCGGCAGAACATTCATTTAGTCCCCAAAGTAATTCTATTACCGTTGGTGGAGCGGTGTCACCTCCTTCTCCCTCGCCTCCTCCTCCACCTGCTGAGTGTGCCGGCGGTTGTGCTGATGATGAGATCTGCGAGGAAGGCGTGTGTGTTGTCCAGCAACCAGAACCTAACTCCGCTGCAATCGATGCTGCTGTTGCAGATATCCGTGGGATTCTCAGTGGTGATGGAAGCAAACTCGAGAAGATTTCCGCAATTGCAGCAATTTTGCGTGATGTATTAAACTAAGACGATGGCATCAGCACCTAAACCCAAAGCGAAAGTGCGGCCTATGGATAGAACGAGGCCTGCCGCTGCCACGCAAGTCGCTGCGCAACCGCTCTATCAAAGACCAGTTCAGCCTGCAGCACAACCAACAGCGTCCGTAGCGCAAGCTCCACCTAAATCAAAAGGGTTTACAATTGCTGTCATTGTTATTATTGCAATTATTGCACTTGCAGGTTTAATGTTCTTCTTTAACAAAAGTGCTGGTCACGCGTTTTTTGGTACGGGGCCACAAGACGCAGTGGAAAACACTGCGGGAATTGCGGAAGTGGATGCAGTTCCTGCACAATCAGATATTACTCTTCTTGTGAAAGCTAAGACGGCAGAATCTACTGTGGCTCTTGGCTTCGAGTTGGCACTACCTTCTAGTTTACGATGTGCTGATTGGCGTGAAGATATGTCATTTTCAACGATGGGTGGTGGAATTTCAGGTTGGACATCGAGTGAGTCGCTTGTCATTTTTAATCCACTTCATTGTGTTGATACCGAGCAGGGAAGCGTCATTCGTTTTAAGCAAGGAGTTTTGAATCCAGAAGAAGCCGTGGGTGGAACAGACCAGCCTTTTGATGTAGCCACAATCGTTATGCGAAGGCAGCACGAAGGGGAGTACACGTTTCACTTCAATTCGTTTGAAGTCTATGATCTTTCCATGGATCCAGTTGATTTGATTACAAATGAGGATGATATGGATGCTGTTATTGAGGTTGTCCAATGTGTGCAGGATAGTGACTGTGGTGAGAGTGGGCCATGTGTTGATTCTACCTGTGAAGGGGGACTCTTTGAGAATGACGATGATCGTGATGGTGTAACCAACGATGTTGATGAATGTGCCGATACAGGTTCTGAAATAATTGTGGCGAGCAACGGTTGTCCACAGCGTGATCAAGATCTGGATGGAATTCCGGATGAGGATGATGAGTGTCCTGAAGTTCCTAATCCTAATGGGGTATCCTGTGAAGCGGGTGCTTTAGCTGACCGAGACGGGGATAGTGTCCCAGATCTTGATGATAACTGTCCTGGTCTTGATAATACTGAGCAAGAGGATGTCGATGCCGATGGATTGGGAGATGCATGCGATCATGATTTGGATGCTGATATTTGTTCAGCTGAACAAGCTGAGTTGTGTGAAACACAGGAGGATTGTGAGGGTGCTGATCTAATTTGGGCTGAGGATGCTTGTAGTAATCCACTAAATCCTTGGCGTTGTGATGATATCCCGGCTGTTGAATGTGTGTATGAGCTAGATTGTACTCACGCTGGTAACTTTTGGTATGATGAATCCTGTCATGCTGATGAGGATGTTGTTGATTGTCTTGAACATCCTGAACAATGTTTGCCAGAAGTGGATTGTATGGACGATGAAGGTAATCTAGTTGCTTGTCCATCTAGTAATAACAAAATCAGTGTACGTGCTCTTCCTCGTTCAGGATCAGTATATCTAACTGAAATCACAGCACTGGAAGATATAAACACACCATTCCAGGTGTTTACGACACTTGTTGGTCCCAACGGCAATGTCGTCTTTGAAAGTCGTAATATCGCTAGCATGACTGCTGGACAAAAGATAGTGATTCGAACAGACTCATTAGGTAAAGCCGTTACCCAAAAGCGAGTAGTTATCTATGATACGCCTGATACTAGCCAATGGACGATTCACTTGGATGAGCCTCTTGTGACGAATTATGACAATGCAGCTGTGGCACAATAAAATGAGACAAACAATTATTTTTTTCCTTTTTGTACTCTTGATGGCCGTCTCTGCTCTTGCAGTAGATGTAACCCTACCGAAAACTGACTTTGCGCATGGGGAAATGGTTGTATCTTCAATTTCATGCGCGGGTGATGCAGTGCTCCGTGTTCAGAATCCTGAAGGACAATTGATTTATGTTGATCAAGGGCGTGATGACTGGGAATCATCATACCATACAAATTCGGATTCGAGCAAAGGAAAGTATACCATACGAGTGAGTTGTGAGGATGCAACAAACTCTGACCAATTCTTCTGTGTCGACGCGCCTGGTTGCATAGCGGCTATTCAAAATAATCCACCTCCTCCTCCTCCTCCTGTTGACAATAGGAATAATGGTGGTTCGTCGAGTGGTGGCGGTGGCGGGCGTGCTCGTTGTAAACCACAATGGGATTGTGATGTGTGGACGTTTTGTAATTCTACTGCCCAGCAATCAAGGCCTTGTAAAGATGTGAATAACTGTGAAAAGGCAAAAACGGAAGTTCGGGAGTGTATTCCATGTCGAGAATCGTGGGCTTGTTCAGCGTGGTCGGAGTGTAATAATGGGCTACAAGCACGCAATTGTGTTGATGATTATGATTGTGGAACAGGACAATACAAACCAACACTAAGCAAGAGGTGTGATGATGATTATGTTTCTGGACCAGAGCCAGCTCGCTTTTCCTCGCAACTTCCTCCTCCGCGATATAGTAATACTGGTACACGTGCACCAGCTCCGGTCGCATCTTCCGAGCCTACATTTTGGGAAGAATACAAGGTCTTTATCCTTGCAGGCGTTGCATTACTCCTGGTTGCTATCATTATGGTAGTCTTTTTCTTACTGAGGCGCAAGAAACAGGTAGTTTACAATCATGATGAGCTTAAGGATTGGATAAAACAAGAGAGAGCTGCTGGAACATCGGATGCTGATATTCGCCAAATATTGATGCAGCAAACGGGATGGACGAAAGAGGATGTGGAACGAGCATTTTCTGATCTGAGTACTCCTGCTGCGATGCAGCCAGTACAATCTGCTGGGGCGCAAGGGGCATCTTCGACTGGAGTGAAGCAATCTTCTACTCAATCAGCTTCGCAAACGGGTTCAGGTCAAATCAAGAAGTAATTTTTTATTTCAATTTTTCTTAATCTTTGCTATTCTTATTTTGATCTATTTTTGTCAACGAATGGTAGATTATTGAATGTATTTCCGATTGGTATTATTGTATCACACTATATTGTGGTCGGTGTTTTGTTAACTTTCTTATTGTCAAGTAGTCTGTCAAGGAAGTGAGTAATGGATTTTTCGTTCCATTTTAGTAAATCCAAAAGTATAAATACCACTTCGTTTTTTATATCCACCATGGCAGCAGGACCGATTGGACCAGGTGTAAAAGCTCAATGTCGAGTGTGCGGCAATTTTGCGGTGGCAGATCAGTTTAAACTACATTATCAACTTAAACAAATGGTTTGTCCAGGTTGTTTTTCTGGTAAGAATCAAAAAGAAAAAGAACAGAAAGATGTTCAAAAAGCTCAGGAGCCGATTCGACCTGCGGGATGGGATAAGGAAGATGATTATCTTGAGAAAGTTGCTCGCCTACGAAAAGCGGAACCACAACCACAGTTCGCTCGTGTTGCTGGAACCGATTTTGTTCGATATGCTTGTATGGGTTGCAAGTTCAGTTTTAAGTATGATCCCCAGTCGCGTATTCCACGAAGTTGTCCTTATTGTAATGTTGAAGTTCCACGAATGAAGGCATCAAATTTAGTGTAAGTATGAAAAGAGATGCTACGTCTTGTCGAGAGAAAGATTCTTATCTTATCTGGTTTCTTTTCTACGTTCACTTGTTCGTTGTTGTTGTATTATTTGGATCATTTTTAATTCCTCAATCGATTTGGATTTCTCGTCCATTTTTCCATTTTTGGTATTTTTTCATGGTACTATTAGTGGAAGTTATATGGGGTTTTATACTCTATTTAAAAACGAAGAAGTTTGACCTTGTCTGTCCGCTCACGACGTGGATGCAGTATTTGCGGGGATTTGTGGTGACTGACCAACGAAATTACAATCACTCCTACATTGCGGAATTATTATCGCGATTTGGAGTTAAACTTGGGTACAAGTATGTAAGTTATCTTATTCTGGTTGCGGGTGTATTCGTAGTTTTTAACTACTGGCGCGCGTATTGAGACTTAATTCTTACTTCTTAATGCTTACTTAGGGAGTTACTTCTATATAGGGGAGGGTATTATTCTATCTATGCGCAATCGCACGTTTGAAAACAATAATCTTGATTTGGCTGCATCGGCATATTTGCAGCAGCATAAAGATAATCCCATCTGCTGGCAGGAATGGTCTTGTGAGGTTCTAGAGTATGCACGTGCTTCCAATAAGATTATATTGGTCTCAAGTGGGTATGCGACGTGTCATTGGTGCCATGTTATGGCTGGTGAAGTTTTCTCTAATTCTACTATTGCTCGATTCTTGAATCAACATTTTGTGTGTATTAAAGTAGATCGAGAGGAAAGACCGGATATAGATCATTACTTGATGTCTTTTATGCAGGAAACGCAGGGCCATGGTGGATGGCCGCTCAATGTTTTTTTAAGTTCTGAAGGGCATCCCTTCTTTTCTTGTACATATCTTCCACCATTTGGAAATGGCCGGCAGATAGGCTTTTTTGAATTGATAATGTCAATTGTAGATGATAAGGAGAAGATGAAGGGTGTAAAGCCTTTTGTAGTAAAACCGGCTACTGCTATATCATCACAGCAAAGTCTGGATGTCAAACAGGTTGCAGTTTTAATTCAGAACGCATTTGTGGAAAGTTTCGCTGGTTTTTCGGATGGACCACAATTTCCGCATTATAATACTATTCTCTATTTACTCTTTGATTTTGAGCGGACAGGGGATAGGAAATCGCGGCACATAGTTGAAACCATTCTTGATCGGATGATGATTTCTGGGTTATGTGATCATCTACAAGGAGGGTTCTTTCGGTACTGTGTTGATGAGAGTTGGACGATTCCTCACTTTGAAAAGATGTTGTATGATCAGGCAATGCATTTGTGGGTTTATAGTATTGCCTCGCGATTGTTGAATACAAAAAGGTATGAATTTATCGTCAAAAAGCTGATGATTTGTATGGAACAGACGTTTTTGGGCTCTGAAGGTCTTTACTATTCAGCTCATGATGCGGATACAGATCATTATGAAGGGGCGACGTATTTGTGGGATCGTGAAGAGTTACGTGATATTCTAGGAGAGGATGGTTTAACGAGATTGGGTGAATTGTATACTCTATCTCATCAATATGAGGGAAAGATTCATCTTGTTAAGCGGATGGTTGATACGACGCCTGGTGCTTGTGTGGAAGAAGATTTGCTGCTTACGGTACGTCGCAAACGACTTCAACCATTTTGTGATTACAAGTTCATTACGAGCTGGAATGCTCTTTTAGGAGTTGCTTTTGTTCATGTTTATCGCGCTTTGGGTGATGAAAGTGCAAGAATAAAAGCTAAGCATCTCTTTGCTAAAATTTTGGCTCAGCATAGCTATGAGGGGAGGCTAGCACATTGTTCTTCGAAGGGAATTCTCTTGCAAGGCGAATTTTTAGAAGATTATGCTTGCTTACTCCTTTTTGCTACCTACCTTTATGAGGATGGGCTGGCGGAAATCGATATTGTTCGTAAGCTCAATGATTCATTACTTTCATTTAGGAATGAGGATGGTTCATGGCGCGAAAGCAAGGTACACGATTTTGATTCTCTTGTGGCGCAGGAATTTGATCACCCGATGCCTGCAAGCTCTTCAGTTGCTCTCTTTGCTCTCGTGAGGGCCGGCTATGTACTTGATAATCTTGATAATAATGACACTACACGCTTTGTAGGCCGATTCTACAAGCCACCATTATCCTTTGATTTTTACAATTTAGCCGTGTCTTGTATGGAAGGAGAGTGGCATTGTATAACCACTCCGCGCGCCATTGCGTGGAAGAGTCTCCCCCATTTTTGTTTGCAATTGAGGGGTTCTAGGGTTCAAGATTGTTATCATAAAACCTGCAATGTGTATCAATCTCCCTTAGAATTACTAAATGCTTTAAATAGTGTAAAGCTGAAACGTTAAAGAACTAGATGCCCTTGGCAAATGTATGAAAACAGTTGGCGCTCTATTCTTTGTGTTTATATTTGTGTTCGCGTTTGGCGTTACTGCTCGAGATGATCCTTATTTTTATGGACTTCAATGTGATGATACGGGTGCGGTACGTTTTCATCGTAATCCTGCTGGTTCGATTTTAGAAGCTCGCCACTTAGGTGGAGGGTCACGTTTTAATGTGACGGGTTTTTGGAAAGGGGACGACTTTACTTCGGATGAAGGGATTTTTAGTAAGCCGGGACGATATCAAATTAATGACCCTGTAAATGGTCATGAGCAATTCGAATGTCCTGGTTTACGTTTTAGTTGCCGATTTGCTAGACTTGAAGTTCAAGATTGTTATGCTCTCAATGGAACGACTTTTGTTGATTTCATTGTTTTTAATGCTTCTCCATCTGATTTAGAATTTTCGTTTACTGAACAACGCGCGGGAGGACAGCGTTTAGTGTATAGTGGCAATTATTTCTCACCTAAACTTGAAAACTCATCATTTGTTTCTGTTGGAAGCCATGGGGGTAATCGTTTACGTGTTCCCTATGTCAATTTCACTTCTGTTGCTATTACTCATCCCTTATGTGTAGGTCGCTATTATATACGTCAAGAAATGGAGTGTGGCGAAGGGCGTTTTCATAATTTTACGGACAGCAATTTTTTAGAGCCTCCTACGGAACGTCTTGAGTGTGATCCACGGCACCCTTATGGCTCAATTTTATGTTACTTGGATAGCAATAAATCCGATCGGGGTGACTTGATTCCTCAGGAGTGCAGCGGGCAGCAGGTTCAAACATGTCGTGAATCCTATGGAGCGGTTAGTGCTTGCTTTGATGCGCCTAATACGAGTTTGCGTAGTGAATGTTTTTTACGTTCATTGGGCATTGCGAGTTTGGAGCAGGAGAAGCAGCATTGTGAAGATGTAGTATCGCCGTCGGCTTGCGTTTCGTATCTACGTTCACGAGTCTATACGTATGCTAAACTTGAGATTCATGCTTTAGAATATGATACGGTTGTACTGTATGATCGGGGTATGATTAACAAATCCAACGCTGCATCTATCATTTATAATTTAGAATTAGCCAAGAAAGCGTTTGATTTGGAAACAGATACTCAGAACCGCCGCCTTATTATAAACAAAGTTGCTGATGAGTGGCGTCGAATTCAAGAAGAGGTGGGATCATGAATGGTATTGTGAAGGTATTAGGATTAATTTTGCTCGCTTTTGGGTTTCTCTTTGTGATTGGCTGTACATCTTCTGCGCAGAGTGCGGATAATACTTCATTAGAGGCAGAGAATGCTGATGAAGAATTACTTTATTATGGTCTAGAAAGTGCAGATGAGGCGCTGCAATTTGTGCAAGAGTAGTTTATTGAAATTTACCTGAGGTGGCTGTATTGATACCAATTCAGCTCTTTACAAAATGTCCTAGTAGAGGAAGATAATAATCCGCTTCTTTATCACTCCACTGGACTTTAAAGTAGGGAGCTTTAATCGTAGCATAGGCAACTACTCTTGTTGTTGTATTTAATTCTCTTTTTTTAAGGCTGCTGATTTCTTTGTCGAAGTCTTGTTTGATCTGAGTACGGGCTTCTTGGTTATTTTCGATTTGCTTACTGTGCTTCTTACGTAGCTCTTTTACTTTTAAATCGAGATCATGGCGTGTATCAAATGACGCTGCCTTGACTGATTTTTCTTTTAGTTCCTCAATTTTATTGAGGATCTCGTCTTCTTTTTTTTGTAATTCACGATACTGATTCTCGCTATGTTCGGTGAGAATTCGCATTAGTTCCTTCATGTCCTGTTCGTGTTTTTGTTCGGCGTGCGCAAGGCTCTCCTGCATTATCATTGGTAACTCGGCAACCATTTTTTGGAGTTGTTCGTGGTAGTTGATATCTCGTGGTTCATCAAGGAGTGATGTCTTTTCAACACCGGGAGCTGATAATACATGATCTTGGAAGAGTAGGAGTGGGTTAAGACTTGTATTTTTTTCATGAGCTGTACTTATGGCTACTTCAAATAAAACATATTCCATGGTGCCAAATTCTTCAGTGATCATATATTTTATTCCTTTCTTTGGATGTTCGGATAGTTTGTCATTTACATCGAGAAGAAATTGTTTATCTTTTGGGAGCGTTAGTGATGTGAAAACTACTTTATCTGTATACGCTGCAAGCATGGTTTGCACAATGGAATTACCAGCACCGAGGAGAATTATCTTTTTTGTGCGGGCAAGACTCTGATCAAATGTACACGTCAATTCTTTAGAGCCAAACCATCGTTCATGTGCTTTATCAAGTGAGATGGTGTAGATACGGTTCTTAATCTTATATTTTAGGTTATGTGATTTTAAATAGAGTACAACGAATTTTTCGAGGTGTTCAGGATCCATGGTGCTGTGCTTTGGTGACAGAGAGGTTCTTACTAAAGATAGTCTCGTCTAATTTTTTAATATCGTCAACTTTTTCTTGCGCTTGGGTTAAATCACTGCTAATCGTTTCGTCGGTTTCAAGAGCTGCTTCAAATACGGCTTTCTCTATTGGTCCTTTGGTTTTTATCTGGCTTAAAATAAGATCCATTTCACCGATGGATACGCGGAAGAGATCTATTTTTTCGTAGAGTCGGTTGAGGATGTAGGCTTCAATGGTGTCTTTGATTGCTAAATTATGGATCATTACCTCGCTTTTTTGACCAATACGATGGACTCTGCCGATACGCTGCTCAATACGCATGGGGTTCCAGGGAAGATCGAAATTGATTAAAATATGGGCAAACTGGAGGTTTCGTCCTTCGGATCCGGCATCAGTACAAATTAGAATTTGTTTATCTCCTTTGAACTGGGCTATTGCTTTTTCTTTTTCTTCAGGAGTCATTGTTCCGTTAAAAATTACGGTACTAAAGCCGCTTAGTTTTAATTCGAGATCGATAATTTTTTGGCTGTGCATAAATGTTGTAAAGATGATTACCTTTTCTTTTTCCCTTTTCAGAAGCTTAAGCAGATAGTCTAGTTTGCGATCTTCTTTGATTAACTGGGCACGCATTAATAGCGCATCGAGTAAGCGTATCTTCTTTTCGTCTTCGATTGTTTCTTTGTATCGCTTTAGCGCTTCTACACCTGTTTTAATAGAGCTTGTGATTTGCCGGGTGAGCATGATGAGCGCAAAGGTGAGGAGGCCCTTTTGGCGATAGCGATCTGCCATTTTCTTGAGTTCATCTTCACCAAGTGTCTCGATATCTTGTACTTCTTCAGTGGATTTAGGTTCGTTTTTACGAATTTCTTCGTATTCTTTGCGAATAAAAGCAATCGCTTCTGTATAGAAGTCCATTTCTTCTTTCGAAAATTCTAAGATGTGGGTTTTAACGTTACGAGGTGCGAATTGTATGCCAGTATCTCGACGCAGGTTGCGTATCATGATCTTACTGAGTTTTTCTTGCAATAGTTCATTATTTTTTACTTTGAGTCCTTCTTTATCTGCAAGGAATTGTTCTACAAATTTAGCTTTTGTTCCTAAAAATCCGGGATGGAGTAGATCTAGAAGAGCCCACAACTCTAGAAGGTTATTTTGCAAGGGAGTCGCTGTGAGCATTAAGCATCTCTCTTTTTCTATGGATTTTACGAGCTTATAATTTTGGGTTGCACTGTTTTTGAGTTTGTGGGCTTCATCAATGATTACAAGATCCCAAGGAATTACTTTAATCTTCTCGAGATAGCGTTCGGTTTTAGCGGTATCTATAGAGATTATTATTTTGTCATGGATGAGTACTTCATCGGGGTTGTCTGGAACAATAAAGTGCTCGTCGAATTTGGAACGTAATTCTTCTTGCCATTGATATTTGAGTGTTGCGGGGGTTAAGATCAGTACTTTATTAACAATTTTACGCAGCAGATATTCTTTAATGAGTATTCCTGCTTCAATTGTTTTACCGAGACCTACTTCATCAGCGAGAAGTGCGCGGTGCGAGAAGTTATTGAGGACATGGAGTGCTGTTTGGGTCTGATGATCGAGGATCTCAATTTTCCCTTCATAGACTCGCTTACTGATAAGTTCGTTTATATTTTCAAATGTGGCAAGAGAACGGGCGAGAATCGTGAGATAAAATTCTTCAGCGGTGCCAAGCGATTTGGCTTTTATAGGTTCAGCTGGAAGGCCTTGTTTTTGTAGTTGTAGGGTAACCATTGAAAAATCAAACTCGAAAAGTAGTACAATTTGGGCTTTTCTTTAAGTTTATAAACTTTTTGGGCAGTAGTATGTGCATAGCATCTTCAAACCCCCTGATGATATTATCTATTGCTCTGCGTTCAAGAAATATAGAAAGTACTATATTTCTGAACAGAAATGAAGTGAACATATTCATTTCTTGTTCCCGAAGGGAGCAACCCCTCGCGACGAGCTCGCTTCTGTAAAATAATGGGGTTTTGACTTTATGATGCTATGCACATACGGGCAGTAGGGGATTACCACCAGGGGCGGCGGCTTTGCTCATGAATGTGGTATGCCTGGTCTGGTGGAAGGGAGTAGAGTTTGGTTGCTGGGTTACAAATAAGGGTGATTTCTTGATTTAATCTAAATGTAAGCATGGTTGGTGTGCTACTTTCTTGCTCGGCTTGGAGCGTGAAATAGTCAATTCGGCCATTTTTGTTGCCTTTCTCTATTGTTATTTGTGGGGATGAAGAAGAATTCGATTGCTCGCTTGTTAGAGTTATTTTATACTTTTCTCCTTCAATTTTTATCTCGCAAGGATGGATGGGTATTGTATTTTTAATAAGATCCGTTAATGTGGTCATTGTAGTTTCACTAGGAGTGTAGCTTTTAATATTTTTGTTAGAGAAGAGTGCCCCCGCGGAGATTTGAACTCCGGTTCCAAGCTCATTGCAACGCATATTCTTTGAATCATGGATTTGCGATACCGCAAGCTCGTGTCCTATGTGCCTTACCGGCGCTGATTATGCTGAGTATCCAGGCTAGACTACGAGGGCGCTTATCTGCTTAAAAAGGGGCTGATTTAAAAAAGTATCTCCTCAAAGGGCTCTGTAGAATTGCTTCATAATCTAAGAATAGCATCTTCAAAACTCTAGATTTTTTCTAAAGAAAGCTCTGCGTTCCCGCAGGGAGCATCCCCTCGCGACGAGCCTGATGATTCTAATTGAATGAGTTTTGATCTAATGATGCTATTCTTAAAATAGCAATTCTACAAAGCCTCCTCAAAGTATCCCTATGTTATTAGGTGACTGAGTGGCAATTCCCAAAAACACTTTTTATAAAATTGCAGCGCCAATTAGCATACCATATTTTTACGTAGCCGCTGACAATTCCTAGTTCATTGGGTGTTAGGGGGTAGATTATATGAGGCGATTGATGAAGAGGAAAGGGAATAGTATGGAAATACTTTTTTTCAACCAATTTTTGTTCTTCAGTGAGTGCGAAGGCGAGTTCTTCAAGGCTGCAACTTTCCGTTTCTTGGATGAATTGTGTTTTCTTAGGATTCACGTGGATTGCTCCATACCTACAGTCATAGGGGTTGTTTCCTAGGTGTTGGAATTTAAAGCAAAGAAAATTGTTTCTCAGTTCACTGTATAATTCTGGTAGATCCATACGAGGAGATATTCTTTTTCAGCTTATAAAATATTGTTCACTCAAACAGGCAAATGAGAAGTTTGAATCTTAAAGGCCTGTGCATCGATGTGACTTTTGTGGAAGGAAATTTTCGATTCCTCTTTTGAATTTACATTGATACTCTAAATTCCTTTGTTGAATTTTTAGTTGGATATTTGGTGATGAACTATCCTGGGTAAGGGTGAGGATTGTAAGTGATCCTACGTTTCCTGATGACTCCATCTTCGCGTTTGGGCTGACTGTAGTTTCTTCAAAGAAGTCTACAAGACCATCAGCATTTTGATCGTGAAGGAAGTAATCAGTCGTGTTATCATCTCGCTTTGTCTCTTCACCAAAAGCAATGATTTTCAGATCTGGCTTTATAGTTAAAGAATAGGAACCACTTGCAGTGTTCAAGTTTCCCCCATAAAAACCGCTGCTTTGCAGGCATTGGATCATTGAAGTGCTAAGTGCACATCCGTTTTCTTCAATCCACAATTGGTATTTTTGCTCTGTGGTTAGTATAGGCGTCTGGATTATGGGTGATGGAGAAGTAGGCATGGTTTTTGTGGGTGTTCTTGGTAATGGTTGATACAAAGTTGATTCTGTACAGGCAAGAAGAGCTAAAGCAATAAACGGATAATATCTCATCCATTCTCTTTTTGTGGTCTTTTATTTAAAATCTCTCACTATTTTTTTACTTTCTTTTGCGAGATCGCCGCCGCCTGCTGGCAAAAATGCGATAATCTCATCGAGTTCACCGCCTTTGAGCTTCGCTTTAATTTTTTTTGCTAAATCGCTTTTCTTTTCGCGTCCTATGATGACGGTTACATGGTCTTTTGTTTTGACTTTAATGGCATCGACTGGGCCACCAATGATTTGTTCTCCTACAAGACCTATGGAATATTCCATCTGTGGGCGAAGTAATTCTCTTT
>CAYIEX010000033.1:0-15218 GCA_964362485.1 uncultured Methanosarcinales archaeon
AATCAGAGTTCCCAAGCTCGAAGCCGCGATTAAAAACACCCATTACGATCTCGTCTTTCTCCTTGACCCGCTGCCCTACAACCAAGACAATGCTCGCCGCGAAGACGCAATGAAAGCGAGGCATCTCCACAACCTCATCGCTCAAGTCTATGAGCAATGCGGTTATCACCCCATCACAGTTCCAGTGCTACCCCCACACGAACGAGTGCACTTTGTTGATCAAAAGATAAGGGAACAACAAAAAGAAAATAAAACGAACCAAACGGAGGTCCACCATGGGAGGATGTTATGAAAGTCGATATTATGAAAGTAGGAGCTAACGCACCGACACAGTTGTCGACCTGTTGGTTAAATTTTACCATTCTGGTGACAGTGCGATCAGAATATGAGTCATTCGTAAAAAATCCATCGTTTCCTTTGCTCTATTTAAGTAATGACCCTACATCATGTCAAATAACGAGGATCATCGCTTTCATAACACAATTACAAACACCTAATCAAGAAAAGGATTTTGGTTAGGACCATTCAAATATTCAATAACTTTTGGCTCTAGCCTAGGATCGTTTCCTAGTGACTTCAGTCGCTCCCAGTGTCTCCCTAATTTGGCTCTATCTTCTAATCCTAATGGTTCTAGTGTCCAATCGGGAGGAATAAAATCTGATAATCGGTAAGCAAGACCATCATTGATCTCAGGGAGTGGTGGTAATCTTGCAGATTCTAATTTGAGCCCCGCTGCCAAGTATGTAATTATGATACTGGAAAGGTAACGTATTTCAGTTGAAGAATGTCCTTCTCTACTTGTTAGCACAACATTATCCCGTTGAAATCCATCAGGGGAAACTACGGTGGCAAGTAAAATATCAGTGTTATTCATTGCAAATTCTCCGATGATTGCATATAAATTAACTTTCTTTATAAAACTTTCCTAAATTTACTATCTCCTAGGGACAAATTAATCACTATTTCGCAATCACCTTCTTCAATGCAAGAAAATCCTTCTTCATCTCTTCACGCAATCGTGGAAACCGCAGTGCTGCTGCTGGATGGAACGTCACAAAATATTTTCTTCCACCTTCTCGTACAACTTTTCCATGCAGTTCACGTAGATTTTTCTTCCCAAGAACTGTACTCAGTGCCACGCCGCCGACTAGAATAATCAATTTTGGATCCAATAATGTAATTTGTTGAGAAAGCCAATTCTCTTTGCATGTTTTAAGTTCATACGACACTGGTACCCGATTCTTTGGTGGCCGGCATTTCACGCAACTCGTAATAAAAACATCTTCTCGTTTAAGTCCAATTGAATCAAATAACGAAGTTAAGTACTTTCCCGACCGACCAACAAACGGAAGCCCCTGTCGATCTTCTTCGGCACCGGGCGCCTCACCGATGACCATAATCCTTGCTTCCCTCCCACCCTCACCCGGTACAGCGAGCAACCGACCTTTCCACAATGGACATTTTGTACAGCGGCGAATATCTTCTGCGAGCGAAAATAATGTTTCTGGCATACAGGACAGGAAGCCTACTCTGCATAAAAACCTTTGTGTGGTTCTATTTTCTTATCTTTTTCCCGCGTTCTTAGCTTTTCTAGTGAATTACCCTATCCTGCTTTGAAAGGTAAGTAACTAGTTGCAAATAATTAGAATCAAGCATTCCCTTAACCCAGGGCATCGCTTTTTCCATAGCTACAGGAGAAAGATACAAGACATTATCAGGCCGTAATGAATCGGGGTCGGGAAATCGGCTAATTGCATACACCTTCCCTTGAAATTCATCGCTTGCTTGTGATGTAACTCTTGAATAAATGGCAGGACTCACAAAGAGCCGTAAGTTTTCATCGAGACTTCCATCTGCCAAGACTCTACAAACAAGATGTCCACAGCGCAAGTCAACGCCTGTCTCCGCACAAACCCTTTGTTTCATCCTCATGGACAAGTGTGTGAAATTAATAAAGAATGAGGAACACCGTTTCACTGACAGAATTTTTTTCTCAATTAAGAGGGTGGATATAATCTTGTGACCATCAAAACCATGGATCTCCAGATTTTTTTTACAATTGTCCTTTCTTCTCCAAAATTTCTCACAAAAATAAAATTTCCTAAAAGGAAACCTATTTAAATACTAAACCCTCATTTGAATTTCAAAAAGAGGTATGAATGGTTGCTAATCTAGATCAAGTTATCCCATTATTTGTGGTAATTCCATTTGTCGTTCTTCTTATATGTATGATTCTCGCCTTATTTAAACAGCCCTACGTTGTTGCCTACATCCTTGCAGGAGTAATCATTGGTGCACTGGGTCTCGTTCCTGAACAATCCCAGCTCGGCCTCTTAAGCGAAATAGGAATAATTCTTC
Organism: uncultured Methanosarcinales archaeon; assembly: GCA_964362485.1. Lineage (GTDB taxonomy): Archaea > Nanobdellota > Nanobdellia > Woesearchaeales > GW2011-AR9 > CAMAVK01. The sequence continues at coordinate 2,359 of CAYIEX010000033.1, forward strand.
TCATGTTCTTTATTGGAATGGAAGTATCACTTCCAAAACTCATGTCCAAATGGAAAGTGGCACTTGCTGGGCCTCTGTTACAAGTTATCTTGAGTGTGCTCGTCGTATATGTCCTTGGCAACGTATTCAACTGGCCATGGGAACGCAGCGTTTTAATCGGCTTCATCATCACATTAAGCAGTAGTGCAGTCATAATCAAAATCCTCGAAGACATGGGAGAACTCCACACTAAAATGGGGCAAAACATCCTCGGCATTCTCATTGTTCAGGACATCATTGTTGTTCCCCTAATGATCATAATCGGCCTCATGAGCGGTGAACACGTAAATTCCATTGAAATAACTCTTAAGGTCGTTGGTGCAATTATCCTTGGAGCCATCATGTATTTTACTCTCACCCGCAGTTTTGTCGTACCCATTCCTAAAATCATGATCGAAAATCACGAACTGCAGGTATTCACCGCCCTTGCTATCTGTTTTGGTCTTGCCGCCCTATCCTCATTTTTTGGACTCTCTGCTCCACTTGGTGCTTTCTTTGCTGGAATAATCGTCACTTCCTTTCGCGGAACAGACTGGGTCCATCAAAGCTTACATCCTTTCAAAGTTGTCTTTGTTGCCATGTTCTTTATCTACATCGGAACCCTGCTTGACTTTACCTTCTTAAAAGAAAATATTCTCATCGTAGCACTCTTAGTACTCGTTGTCTTTGTCATCAACACCATGATTAATACTGCCATACTCTATTTTCTAGGTTCAAAACTCAAAGAGAGTTTCTACGCCGGATCGCTTCTTGCCCAAGTAGGGGAATTTAGTTTCCTTCTCGGCGCAGTGGGCGTTGCCGCCGGTCTCATTTTTGAATTCGAATATAACCTCATCATCGCCGTAATCTCGCTCAGTCTCCTTCTAAGTCCACTTTGGATTAGTTTTACCAAAAAGATTATGAAATTGGATGCCAATTACATCTTTGAGGAAGTATCACGACAATTTGAATTAACAAATACGCTTGATCCAAAAAGAAGAAAATCGAGTCAAAAAAGAAGAGTAACACTACCCCGAAATCCAAGCAATTCGAAAGCATTATTAAGAAAAAAGATCTCCCCCTTACGATGAATATCAACCCGGGGTTAAGTTATTAATTGTTTGTTTTGGAAGAGTCCCCTTAGGTGTTCTTCTAGCGTTTATACTTTCACCCTACGGTGCGTCATCGGGATTTTCTCTACAACCAGATCCACTAATCTTTGTCCTCTTTATTCTGCTAACTCCATTACTAACATATCTTATCCTGACCGCTCTCCAGAAATATTATTCTCTTTCCTAAATATCCAACAAAACCTGTGCTTTCCACTACTGTTTATCTTCCAAGAAATATTGATCTAGGAGTAAACAGAAATTGATCCAGACCGATTCAGAGTTCTTTTGAGATACAATTCACCAAGCATGCTTCTTCTGGAGGAGATTCAATTTTTCCCATTCAGTCTTCAACATCATCGATACATTTAAGTACGAAGGCACATGCGCTTAGACATCTTTCCTCTTGTGGAGTTTCTTCTTCAAACGAATCACATTTTTCACAATCTAGTTCTCCAGGACAAATTGGCCAAGAACTTGCATCTTCAAGAGGAATAGAAGTATTGAGTTTTGCTCCAGGACCAAATACTCTTTGGGCATTTTTGTAGGCAAATGCTTCCTGATGCTCCAAGTTAAGTTTACCAATAAAAAGGCGGGAAAATTTAATGATACGGTCGTACACAGTAGGTTCAAAATTGTACTTTGGGCCCATTTCGGTTCCCCACATCACTTTCTCTGGAACAGCATCAATTAATGGTTTATAGCGCGCAACAGCCGTAGCCAAAATTTTCTGTTCATTGCGATCATAATCAGTTATAAATTCTGTAACAGCACGATTTATCTCTAGCTTTTCATATTTATACAAAAGACCATGGTCTCCATCAAAAGACATATGGTCAACATCAACACTGAAATACAAATTATCATGGGTTGTAAGTAAATTGATGTATTCTGTTCGTTCCTGCGAAAAATCTTCTGGAAACATATGAATGAGGAACGTTATATCTGGATATTTCTCAAGAGTTTCTTTTATCTGTTGGATCTGTCCTGTCTTTGGGTGAAACATAACCTCAATATCATTTTCTTGAGCCAGGTCGTAGATTTGTTTCAACTCGGGGCTATTTACCCCGTAACCAGCATAATCCATTATTTCTAATTCACCAAATCCGCGAATAAGATCTTTTCCAACAATTTCGTGTATTGCATTCAAATTCTCAGTATACCTAGTAGTCATTTCTTCTCCAAGAATTTCAGGAACATCCTCCGATTCATACGAGAGGGAGATATAAGGAATGACTCTGTGAGGATGTTTTTGCACGGCTTCTAATAAATATCCAAAGCCCAAATTATTAACGAGAGAATTTTTTTCAGGTGGGAAATCAATCTTAAAGTAACCTATAAAAAAGTTCATTCCGTTTCTATCAAAGCTCCTAAAATATTTATCCATCGTTCCACTGCTCCCAATCTGCAGCGAAGTATCAAACAATGGGCCGTTGTAGGCATCAGGATAGGTTAATTTTGGTTCAATAATAGTGAATTTTGGTGGTGTAAGGGATTGCTTTACTGTAACATTGGGTTCTGAGTTATTTAATGATAGATTCTTTGTAGCCTCAGTTTGTTGTGCTTGAGGTTGAACTTCTGTTTCATTTTTAGAGTCAGTCGCATTTTCTGAATTCCCTTTCAATACGGGTTCCTCTTCTGGTAATGGCACCTCTTGCCGATTCTCAGAAGGTGATGAACATGCAAATAACAACATAAGAATTACTAATCCTATCACCATCAGTACACTTCGCATGGCTCTACCATAAATTTGGATTATTTAAAATTATCTTCATCCCGGCACTGAAGGATGGTTATGATCTATTCTTCTATTGTCCTAAATATCCAACAAAACCTGTGCTTTCCACTGCTGCTTATCTTCTAAGTACTCAATTTTAAACATATGCATCGTCACCGCTTTCACATCAACACGCGGTTCATGTCGTGTATAATCAAGCTTTTCGCCATACGCAACGCAAGTGAGATAATGTTTATTTCCTTTTTGCTCAATAGCAATTTCAAACTTAGAAAATACCATCTGACGATAATCTTTAAAAAATACAAGCTCATCTAAAAAATCAAAGAGAAGACGATCAATTTTGGCTTCTTCGCATAGAATCTTGAGCTGTTCTTTCGGGCGAACCTTCTCAATATTTACCATCGTCTCTTCAGTTGCAAGCGCACATTCAGTAAAAATTTCTGCCAGTGTTCCACCTTTTGCAACAAAGAAAACATCCGCCGTATGATCTAAAAACTTATGCATTCCCACCATAACCACCAGAAAATCATTCTAGATTTATTAAAGTATTGGGTTTTGAGGTCTCACTTTCATGCTAAAGAGAGTCTAATCCTCTCCCCCGTCACCTCATACTTCACATATCCTTCCTTCTCCAATCTTGCACACAATTCTAGTAACCATTCTTTATCAGCAGCACAATAATCTTTCTTCACCGTACTCCCAAGGGTTGACACCAAGACCTCATTGCCTCCATAGGAACGTACAAAATTCACAATCCTTCCCCGAAAGATCCGATTCGGGACATGTTTTCCCATTTCACGCCGACCAGCCTCCTCGCGTCTCTCAGCAACAAAAAGTACCTTTCCCGGATTCATCTTGTACTTGGGATAAAATGCACACGTTTCACGTAACACGCAAGACTCACAAAGTGGTTTGTCACGCAAACATACCATTGACCCAAAATCCATTAACGCATTATGAAAATCGCTGCTACGATTAGTAGGAATAATGCCTCGCACATACATAGACAACTCCTCTTCTTCCTTCCTGCTCATGGGAAGGCCTTGATCCACTCCTCTCCAAATCCGCATTACAATACGCCGAACATTCACATCAATTGCCGGAACGGGCAAATTAAATGCAAACGAGGCTACTGAGCCCGCAGTATAACTTCCAATTCCGGGGAGTTCCAGGAGTAACTGGGGATCTTGAGGAATGATTCCCTTATATTTTTCAACCACCTTCTGTGCAAATTGGTGAAGTAACATCGCGCGGCGATTATAACCCAATCCTTTCCACGCCATAATCACATCCGCCTTCGGAGCTTTCGCCAAATCTTCAAGCTCAGCAAAGAGCGATAAAAACTCATGATATTTCTCAATTACCCGGGGTACCTGAGTTTGTTGCAACATAATCTCAGAAACCAGGACTTGGTATGGTGTTCGCGCCACATCCCTCCATGGCAAATCGCGTTTATGAATCTCATACCATTGCAATAATTGCTCTGCCCACATGATGTTGCAAAGAAACCTCTTTCTTAAAAAGCTTACCTGCATTCAAACTGTTACAATTGCGAGCATATACCCACTATATCATTGCTCCTGAAGTTTTATAGGTGCAGACATTAATCATAGTAATAACAATAGTTATAACCGCATCTATATTGAGAAGAGTTTGAGTAAAAAGGTACAAAAATAAAAATCTGACCCCTCAAAGTTGGATCCCAATTATAACTAAAAGAAAATTACCTAGATGCTTCTCTACCAGCAACAAGTGTAGATATTCGACCATGGCACTACAAAAAACCATCCTTTCCCTGCTTATTTTTCTTCTAGTATTCTCCACACTCTTCGCGGTCAATGAATATATTCATTTTATGTCCGAATATCTTTTACTCATCGTTCTAATGAGTATTAGTAGTATCGCAATAATATTACTATTTCTCAAACGGCCCTGGGAGAGTAGAGAAACCTTTGCCGTAGGTTTTACCACAATCACCCTCTGTGGTTTGATTTTCTTTTCCTTCACTCCGGTCACCTACGATCGTTTTATCAGTGCAGCTATGGTTCTCTGCTCATTTTTAGCGCTTACCAATTATGCTATTCATGTAAAAAAAAACGATGTAGGCGCAGACGTGCGCTCTTCATTTGAGACCGTCCTTGCGCAAGAGCGCCAAATTCTTTTTGAAATCCAAACCATTAAAGAGTATGTTTCTCCACATGCTTCGAGTTCATCCGTGAGCCCATCCGTGAGTCCATTACCCCTCGTAGGAAGCATTCGTAGTGAACGATTCCATTTACCTCATTGCTTAGCATTAGACAAGGTAGCCAATGAAGATCATATCTCTTTTCCAACACTCATTCAAGCCCGCGCTCAGGGATATACACCCTGCAAGCGTTGTTTATGGCATCTATTGACTAAACCAACGGCAGACCAACCAACCACCTCATCCGTCCCCCTTTCATCTAAACCTAATCCTACTGCCTAATCTTATTACCTAATCTAATTACCTAATTACGAATTGATAAACTCCATACAATGCTTAATACACGATGGTAAATTATAGAAAATACGCCGGAATTGCACTCAGTATAATTTTAATGCTTTTACCTTTAATGCATGCACAAGCAGAATCACAAGCAGAATACAAAATCACGAACACCGATCTTGTTGTGCGCAGCTCAACACAGGATCTGCGTGAATTATTCTTTGAAGTGCGTACCTTTTTTGCCCTTGATGGTCACTCTAAAATTGATCTGCTGCGAGCTAAGCACGATCGGCTCGTAAGTCGCCAACAATACTGGCTTAAATCAAAAGAAGATGTATTCACAAACAGTACCATATTTACGAGCGAAGAAATGATCTCATTTGAAGAGAAGTTTGACGTAGAACATCATGATCTACTTCAAGAATATATTGAGCTAAGCTCTAAAACTCAAGATATACGTATTGCGGCGGATATAGAAGGGGACCAATCACTGAGCAATTATGCCGCAGTGTTAAGTAATGAAATTGCTAACTCACCGCTCGCCAGTGGTCTAGCGGTTAAAAGCACGAGTAATGGTAATGCTCAACTAACAAATCAATCTTCATCTCTAACTCTTGAGGAAGCGGAAATGCTTGTAGCAACTAAATTTAACGTTGATATAGATTCAGGATATGAAACAAATTACAACGGCACGTTTTATTATGTCATTGCAGCGCATAACCTCGCCACCGAAGGTGGTTTAACTTTACGAAAAGATTTCCTCATAAGGGTTGATTCACAACGTGGTCTTATTGATCAAGCAGAACTAAAAACTCAAGCATCCATTAATGAAAATCCTATTATCGAAATTGACTAGAAATCACATGAGACACGCAAAAGTGAGCAAAACAATTCTGATATAACTGATATCGAAGAAAAACTACACTAGCATAACTTCTATTTATAAACTGGAGGTATAGGCTATAAATAGATAAACTATATAAACAGTCACCAAACCATACGTGAAAACTACAAGGGGGTAGTATTATGTTTTGTCCTAAATGCGGTTCCATCTTACGTCCAAAAGAGAAAGGCGATAAAAAAGTCTTATTCTGCAGTTGTGGATTTACCAAATCTTCACAAGGAGAAACCAGCGAAATAAAAGAATCTGGCAGTAACGCGAAGAAAATTGAAGTCGTGGAGAATATAGAGACAAACCCTAAAATTAAAATCACCTGTGAAAAATGTGGGCATGGCGTTGCTTATTACTGGTCCCAGCAAACACGTGGTGCTGATGAACCGGAAACACGTTTCTTCAAGTGCGTAAAGTGCAATCATACTTGGAGAGAATATGCCTAATCCCTTTCAAGAATTAATTGGGTCGCTCCAAAAAGATCCCATCTTTCAGGAATGGAAAGGAAATCACGCCAAATCCTATCCCTCCCACTTCTTTTGTTTAATTACTGCTGACTTTCAAGCGAAAGCAAGTTGGGAAATAGGCTTTTTTGATCCCAATTCCGGTAAAATCACTGTGTTTATACCTCTTCCTAAAAATCACTTTGAGATTAAACCTGAAGATGAAGTCTTCAAAGAAGAAAACAGCAAAGTTGAAGAGCTCACAATTGCTACGATTAAAATTCCTTTTGAAGAAGCTCAAGTACTGTGCACAAAGAACATTCAACTTCATTATGCCGATGAAATCATAAAAGATGGATTTGTTACACTTCAAACCTTCAATCAAGAAACATTATGGAATTTTACATTCATCACCCAAAAAATAAAATTCGTTAATATTAAGATCAACGCCACAACTGGTAATCTTGAATCTCATCAAAGTATAAACCTAGTGCAGCAGTAATTATTTTGTACACTAAATGTTTATTACTTATTTTCAAGTCATTATACCTTGTTATATAATATCAATAGCCACATTATAAAAGTTCATGTCTCTTCATATAGGTTAAGTAGTAGGAGTGTTTATATACGCGGTCACATTCCATTCAGATGGTAGATGTGAAAAAGGGGTGGTAGATATGATTTCCTATGAAAGTAAAGTTAAAAGTAAAAAATTAGATTCATTCTTTGGTGAAGAAAGCAGCAAAGAAGTACAGAAATAATTTTATTTTCTAATTCTTCTGTCACTATAACCTAACAATAACTTATTTTAATAAGCCATTGATTTACCTTACTTAATAATCGATCTATGCATAAAGTCCCCCCTTGTCAAATCACTATGATTCACTATCACAATCAATTTAAATAAGTTCTAATAGCAGTTTAATCTAAAAAAGGTGATATCATGGCTCGTTATACTAACTTAGATGAAGTACCACCACACATTCTTGCTAAACTGGATCGCCATTTTACCTCTGTTGGTGGAGATACATTTGTAATTCATGGGCTACCTCCTGAAGTAACTGGTGGTGCCCTTGCCCGCTACTCCCGTGCACCTACAGGCATTCAATTAACATTCATCAATGAGTTTCTCGATGAGAACGGTGACCCTTCACAGAAGAAAGGATCTGAACTGATGGATCGTGTTTTGAATCAGTTTGGCGATGATTCAGTAGGACAACTTGAAGGGACTCATGTAGGTATCGAAAATATTTCCCAGCTCGCAACCAAATATATTCAAAGCCTTCGCATTGGCGGTGCTCCCATAGAACAATCTACACGGTATGTAGTGTATGATAAAAAAGATGATACTAACCGCTGGCGATATGCACGTCCCCAAGAAGTGATAGACCATGGATTATTAATCCAATATGAAAAAGCAAACGACCGCGCATTCGAAGTTTACTCTGACGCTGTAAAGCGGCTCACGACATATTTTGAAAGTCAACTCCCCCAAGATCAGTTTTCCATCGATGTTACTCGAGATGGTGGGCGAATAAAAGCGTCTCATTCTGAACTTGTAGATGATAATGAGCGAAAAGCATTCCGCATCGCGTATAATTTCACCATTCGCTGTGCTGCTCTTGATGTTGGTCGCTGTGTTCTTCCTTCATCAACTCTCACACACTTTGGTGTTGAAGGTAATGGCCAATTTTATACAAAAGTAATTACTACCCTTAAAAGCAACGAACTTAGTGAACTACGTAATAGAGGTTATGATTTAGAACGAGAATTAAAGAAAGTCATTCCTACGTTTATCAAAAGAAATAAAGTAAATGAACGTAAAATTGCAGTTGATTCAGCAATGTATGCGCTAACTCAAGAACTTTTTACAGAGATTACTCCGCGGGCAGATCCCGTATCACTTGTAAAAAGATCATCCCCTCTAGATGAAACTATTGCCGCTGCCCTTTTTCCCTACGCAACGATTTCACTTCCCCAAATATTGGATGGAGTAGAAAAATTGTCACTAGAAAGGAAATCAGAGATTTGTACGCTTTACAGAGGCAATCGCGCAGATCGTCGGGATCGAACCGGCCGTGGTGCTGAAGCAGGATACCCTTTCACATTTGATCTGGTAGGAACATTCGCGGAATATCGAGATTTAATGCGTCACCGCATGCTCACCCAGCAACGCCAACTTCTAACTACCGAACTGGGGTTTGTAGTTCCTCCAGAAATGATTGAAGTAGGACTCGAATCTAATGTCAATGAAGTTGTCACTTTAATGGGCGAACTTCACGAAACCATGAAGAATGCCGATCTAGCTACTGCATCTCAATACGCCACACTTTTTAATCACCGTATCCGCTTCATGATGGGAATGAACCTTCGCGAGTTGCAGCATCTCTGCGAGTTGCGCACCCAACCAGCAGGCCACTTTGGCTATCGAGCAATGACCCAAGAGATTGCGAGAGCCGCAATTGAGCGCGAACCTTGGGTTGAAACTTTCCTTGGCTTTGTCGATTATTCTGACCCCGGTAATAAAATAAGCCGAGCAAAAGAACAAAGTAGAATTGCCGGAAAAAACTTAGCAACAGGAATTACTGACGGCGACATGGATTTTTAAATTTGCAGTTTCATTTTTTTTATCTTTCTCTTCGCCACCATCAAATTATAACGTTATGGTATCCATACAAATACTGCGGTCTTACCTTCTTTCTAACAGCATATCACTATACGACTTTGATACCAAATCATCATTTCTAATCTGAAATAAATTCATGTATCTCGTACACTGCTCCAATAATCGCTCTCTTCCTATATCCCCTCGAAGGTCAATCGCTTCAATTTCAACAAACCTGCCAAGATCCGCCACAACATCAAGATGAAATTTCACATTATCCACAAAATAAATCTCTCGTTGCTTATCAACCACTGCAAGAACTCCCTGCGTTCTTGTGAGTATCTCTTTTAACGTTCCTATTTCCACCACCATATTCTCTCGGAATGGATACAATATTACCTTAGATTCTTTCGGGCCTTCCTGGTCATCTCGTTCGTAATAGATCAGATTCTTTTCAATTGATCCCTCACGTAATTTTAATCGTCCTCGTTCTACTTTAAAATACGTGTCGATTTGATGATCAAGACCTTTGTACTCTGCGCCTTGCTCACAAAGCATTAATCTAATTTGATCGTGATTTTCCGATCGCGCTTTAATCTCCACATTAAGATGACCTGGCATAATCTCACCTCACAAGATCTCCCGTACGATGCGATACACTTCCTCATGAATATTTTCTCGTGAACGGGGATTTGTCCCGTCATCACAAATAATTCTCTGCCAACGTTCAATTGGATCATGATCCACACAAAACAAGTATGCTCTCTCGGCATTTACTAAGTGATCTAAATCTCGTTCATGAATATCTCGTTTTTGACCTTTCGTATATTCCCTCTGACCCTTTTGATCGACAAGTCGCTGACCAATAGCCGGTGCCATATGAAGAAAAATAGTAATGTCTGGGATCGGCAAACTAAAAATATTGTATTCTGTTTCATTAAGCCAATCCAAAAATTCTCTCATCTCTCCTTCATCCGTAATTTTTCCTAATTGATGTCCTTTATTGGCAGAGACATAGCGGTTAGAAACGAGAATCCCTCCCTCACTAAGATGTTGTTTCATCCAAGAACTAGCTTCGAAGCGATCTACCGCATATAAAATTGATGCTTTCTTTGCACTAACTTCATGTGCCCCGCCAAACTCGCCGCGTAGGTATCGTTCGACAAATTGGGATGACCAATGCCCATATTGAGGAAAATCAGGAACTTTTACAGAATATCCTTCTTGAAGTAAGCGCTCCGCAAGCAAATCGCATTGCGTTTTTTTGCCCGCACCATCCATCCCATCAATGACAATAAATTTACCGTTTTCCACCATCTTCACCTCTCTTTAGAGAACTTTGAAAAATAGTAAATTTAGTGTTATAATCAAACCAGCGAGACTTCCGGATAGAAGTCGACACTTATTTGACTATTAGTCAAACAACAACACTTTTAATTACCTAGTTGGTTGACTTTATTTGATTTATTATTTGCTAAATTTACGTCTATTTCAAAGTCTCTTAGATAAGTTTGCCTAAAAAATATCAATTATGCAAACTTCTCTTTACTTCTCTATCAATTGTCTATCAAAATCACGGCATTTAATAACATTTATCCTGTAGTATATAATCTTCCAATCCTCACGCTTCTACTAAAGCAATCCATTTAAACCCATGCCCATCAACTAACTCCATGATCATTGGTGTTACCGGAAGCTACGCGGCAGGAAAAGATACGGTTGCCGAAATTCTTCAAAAAATGGGTTTTTATCACATTTCCCTTTCCGATATGCTGCGTGAAGAACTTACTTTACGTAAAGTCAAACTAACCCGCGAAGCCCTTATTTCTATCGGAACCGAACTGCGCACCACGCATGGGCCAGATGTCCTCGCGCGTCGCGCTATAGCCAAACTCAAAGATGGTGAAAATTTTGTCATCACATCCATCCGCAATCCGTCTGAAGTTCAAGCACTTCAAGAACGGCCTGAATTTCTCCTCGTCAACGTGATCTCGCCAATTAAACTGCGATTACAACGTTTGCAAGAGCGCAATCGAGAAGAAGATCCCAAAACGCTCCAAGATCTACAACAAAAAGAAGCGCGTGAAAATAGCACGAACCCCGCTGGTCAGCAGCTTGCATCCGTAGCATCCATGGCCAGAATAACTATCCAGAACAACGGCTCGTTAGAAACGCTCCGCGATAAAGTTCAACAGCTCGTCTCGGACTGGCTCTTTAAAGTGCAACCTCCTAGACCCGATTGGGATCATTATTTCATGAACGTAGCTGAGCAAATTAAAATGCGATGTTCGTGTTTATCCCCCAAAAAAGGCGCACTTGTCGCAAAAGATAAAATGATTCTCTCCACAGGTTACAACGGAAGCCCGAAGGGTATTGAACACTGTACAGATGGTGGTTGCGAACGCTGTAAAGCGCGACATCTTGGAAAAATTAAATCGGGAGATTATTCCCTGCCTTGCATTTGTTGTCATGCAGAGGAAAATGCAATTGTTCAAGCAGCCTATAACGGTACCTCCACCAATGGGGCCATACTGTACACCACATTCACTCCCTGTACAAGTTGCGCTAAAATAATCATCAATGCAGGTATCAAAGAAGTGGTGGCCAAAATTACGTACCCTGATGACGTTGGAACCAAACTTTTAGAGAAGGCAGGTGTAGTTCTTCGTGTATTGAAATAATACTATTGTCTCATCCTGAATCCGTAGTTACTCATTGGTAAAAAATAAGCACAAGATTTTAAAATAGGCAGCGTAACCCCCATTATATGGGTTTGACAACTAAAGTTTATACCGCGTACCAAATTTTAGGTCTAGACTCAACTCTTGAAGATATTAATCAAATTCGTTCCAGGTATCGACAATTAGCAAGACGATATCATCCCGATTTCAATCCGGAAGATCCAGGGGCAAACGAGCGTCTCCAGGAGATAAACGAAGCTTTCTCACAGATTGAAAACTATCTCATTAAACCAAGCGAAGTTGCGCCTCTTCCAAATGTAACGGCAAAGGATCTTGCCCGAAATATAACTGGTATTTTACGCCAGCGTGGCGAAAGTGATGCTCGCGCAACTAAAGAAAGATTAGAAAGAGAGAGTCAGAAGCGAGCAAATAACCCTCCCACTGTTGTTAAAGTCGGCGATTACTATCTTTTTACAAATTCTCGTTTAGAAGGAACTTCAAGTTCCACTCCATATCCTAGTAGTCTGACCATCCAGCGTCAAATTCATGAAGGAACTGTTGCCACCGTTTTCGAAGAGTGGCTTAACAATTGTACTCGCACATATGACTATCTAAAACCAATGCTGGATAATTCGATTAGTCCTAATGTAGAACGGGTTTGTGGACAAATGACGGCACTATCATCTAAGAATTTTAACGGGATGTTTGTGATAAACTTATTAGAAGCAACAAATCTTCTTTTTGGTAAAGTCGCTGATTCTTCTGTATTTGAACGCTTCTTTGCACTCGATGATGATTCGGCCGCCAATCCCTCCTATGTCCGCACCGCGCACGCAATTACTGCTGCAAGCATTCCAACAATCTATAATCGCGCTGCGGGGAGTTTCGGAATTGGTGATAGAAATTC
>CAYIEX010000034.1:0-4037 GCA_964362485.1 uncultured Methanosarcinales archaeon
ATGGTGATGCTTATCTGAAGTTTAACATTGATGTGAAGGATAAAACCGTCGTAATTGTTCAGTCATTTCAACCGCATCCGGATATGTCGCTTTTTGATATCATTTTTGCTGCCGAAACAGCTAAAGACCTTGGGGCGAAGCGAGTTGTGCTTGTTGCCCCTTACCTCGCTTATATGAGGCAGGATGTCCGCTTTCACCCGGGTGAATGTATTTCGAGTCGTGTCATGGCTAAGCTTCTGAATAATAGTGTCGATCGGGTTATTACTATTGATACCCATTTACATCGTTATAAGACTATGCGCGAAATATTCAAAATTAGCGCACAGAATGTGACTGCTAATGATCTTTTAGCAGAATATATTCGTCAAAAAATCAAGAACCCGGTAATTATTGGTCCTGATGGGGAGTCGTATCAATGGGCCGAGAGTATCGCTAAAAAGATTGGTGCGGACGTAACTGTTCTAGAAAAAACACGATATAATTCACGGCATGTGGAAGTGAAAGTAAAAAAAGAGATACCATTACGGGGTCGGGATGTGGTTATTGTGGATGACATTATTTCCACCGGTCACACCATGATTGAGGCACTCAAGCAGGCAAAAAAAGCGGGCGCGAAATCTGTGATTGCAATTGGTGTTCATGGCTTGTTTGTTGAGGATGCGCTCGTCAAGATGAAAAAGGCAGGTTTTGCAAAGATTGTTACTACCAATACAATTGAAAATCCAAGCTCTCTAATTGATATAAGCCCTTTACTTTTGACAGAACTGCGTAAGGAGTAAATGATATTGGAGGTTTATTTTTTATTTAAAGTACCGGTATATTGGTTGTTGTTCATCAACTATTTCTTTATTGGCGTAGCGTGCAAGAACATAGAGAAGATCAGAAAGACGATTGAGGTATCGTAATAGTTCTGGTTTAATGGTTATGGTTTCATGAAGACGAACAAGATCACGCTCTGCTCGTCTACACACTGTTCTTGAGAAATGAAGCCAGGCACTAATAGCAGTTCCACCAGGAAGCAAGAAACTTTTTTGTTCGGTTAGCCTACCCTGAATCTGGTCAATGGAACGCTCAAGGTCCAGTATATGCTGTTCTGTTAGACGAGGAATTTTTATTTTGGTGTGATCTTCTTCACTCAGAAGGGTAATTTCAGCACCGACAGTGAAAAGATCGTGCTGTAGCCCACCGAGAATGGTCTTAATTTCGTCATGAGCACTATCTGATTTTTCACCGCAAATGCTCGCTAGGATTAGCCCAACAATTGAATTTAATTCATCAACAGTACCAATAGCGTCAATTCGGGAATCAGATTTTTTAATTTTTTCCCCCGTAATCGATGTTGTCTGACCAGCGTCACCAGTGCGCGTGTAGATTTTCATTAAAAACCATCCCCAATTGTAATTACCTGGTCTTCATAACTTCCATCGCGATAGATGGTAATTCCTTTACACTTTGATTTCCAAGCAAGAAGATAAGCATTCTCCACATCTTTAATTGCTGCGGTGTGAGGAAAATTGATGGTCTTAGAAATGGAGTTATCAACATATTTTTGGAGTGTGGCTTGCATTTTAATATGCCATTCTGGACTAATGTCTTGGGCGGTTACAAAGATATCGCGCACATCTTTTGGAATTTCTTTGAGATGCTGAATTGCACCAGCTTTACTAATTTTCCAGATAAGTTCAGGTGAGTAAAAATTACGTTCTTTCGCAATTTTTTCAAATGTGGGGTTAATATAAACTAGTTCATTGGTCCCAAGAACAGTGCGTTGATATGATATGGCAAAGAGGGGCTCGCAGCTGGGTGATGCGTCAGCAAGAATGCTTCGTGTACCAGTTGGTGAAAGAGAAAGACAGGTCATGTTTCGCATTTTACGTCCGGCTTTTTGATGATCAGACCCTTCCCAGGCAGGACAAACGCCTCGTTTTTCAGCAAGTTCTTGGGATTTTTGGTATGCTTTTTCACGAATAAATGAGATTAACTTTTCGGCAAAGGCAAGGCCTTGCTCGGAATCATATTTTATTTTGAGACGAACAAGAGCGTCAGCAAAACCCATAAGCCCTAGTCCGATTTTGCGAGTTCGCTTGGTTGCTGCTTCCATTTCTTTGGTGACATACTTATTCATATCCACGGCATTATCTAGAAAATGAATTGCGCCTTGAACGGCTTGGCCGAGAGCTTCCCAACGGAGATCACTTTGTTCGTCGCTTACAAATTTGTTAATATCAATAGAACCATAAATACAGCCTTCATAAGGAAGAAGGGGAGCTTCACCGCATTGATTAGTAGTTTCTATCTCACCAAGATGTTTGGCGGGGTGTTTTCGGTTAATTTCATCGATGAAGATGAGCCCGGGGTCGCCCGTTTTCCAGGCATTTTGAGTAATTACAGCAAACACATCACGGGCGCGTAATTTTCCTACGTATTTGTCGATGCGAGGATTGTAGATTAGGTACTCGCGGTCCTCTTCAACTGCGCGCATGAAACGGTCAGTTACGCCAACAGAGATATTGAAGTTTTTGAGTGCTTTTTTATCACGTTTTGCTTCAATGAAGCGGATAATATCAGGATGATCAACTCGAAGTACGGCCATATTGGCACCGGGTCTGACGCCACCCTGTTTAATATTTTCAAGGGCACCATCATAGACTTTAAGGAATGATACTGGGCCGGAGGCTACGGCTTGATGTTGTTGGACAGGATCGTTTTTGGGCCGGAGCCTTGTAAAAGAAAATCCTGTGCCCCCACCACGTTGGTGAATGACAGCGGCATCACGAAGGGTTCCAAAAATACTTTCCATGGTATCTTCAATTGGCAAAACAAAACTGGCATAGAGCAGCTGATTTTGTGTCCCAGCATTCATGAGTGCTGGAGTGTTTGGCAGGAAGATGAGCGAGGCGAGAAGGTAGTAAAATTTGTCTTCCGTCTGCTTGATTTGATCATCGGTTGACCCATAGAGTTTGTCGGCTTTTGCTATATTCTTTGAGACGCGATGAAGCATGTCTTTTGGGGACTCGATAAGATTACCTGTTTCGTCTTTTTTCAAGTAGCGTCGTTCGAGAATCTTAAGCGCTTCGTTTTTGAAATGAAGATTATTATCGTTGTCAGTATCACCTAATATGAGTGCACGTTGATCACGTTCTTCGCCTTTTTTATAGCGATATAAAATGTAGGCTTTAGCGGTTCTGGCATGTCCGCTTTCAATGAGAATTTTTTCTACGAGATCTTGTACGTTTTCCACAGTGGGAATTTTACTGGGAAAGTTTTTTTCAAGTGCTTCGGCAACTTTTCCCGAAAGAATTTCTGCTTGCTTGCGGACTTTTCCTCCTACTGATTGAGCTGCTTTGAAGATCGCGTCCGCTATTTTCTCTTGTGTAAATGGTACAGTTCTACCATCACGTTTGATGACGGATTTAATGGTTGATTGTTCCTGCGGCATTTAGCACTAGGATGGACAGGGAGTTTAAGAAGGTTGTGGAGGGAAATTGAGAATCACTTACAACAATCGGTAAATTTAGAGAATTTTATTTGCTATGCTCTACCGATTAGTACTTCCTCCTTTTAGATTCCTCTTTTATATTGATCCCTTACTTCTTTAATCAACCCTAAATATTCTTGAGCCGAGCGAAGTGTTGCAATGTGATTTTTAAACGCAGTATTCGCATCACCTAGATGCAATTTCTGTTCTTCAGCCCCATAGTCTAGGTGGGGTATACTACCAATCAAAAGATAGTCTTCGAGTTGACGATTCGTGGCTTGAAGGCGTGGTTCATACCAAGTATTGAAATCCGCGTCAGATAAGTTTAGTAATCTTTCAACATCAGAACGAACGGGACGCTGGGCAAAGCTGGCACAACTTCCAGTTTTATGCTTATCACGAGCAACTCCATCTATTGCAGGGGGTAGTGGTGGCATTTTGGTTTTACCATAATTTGGGAAGTATTTAAGATTTTCGAGGATCAAAACTCTTCTTGGATCAAATGTTTGTTCCAGACAACGATCATCCCCCTTCAACGCTTGTTTGATTTTATCTTCCT
>CAYIEX010000034.1:4047-14939 GCA_964362485.1 uncultured Methanosarcinales archaeon
ATGATTTTTATTCTTTTCCGGACAGAGCCATTTAAAAAAACATCTATTACACATAGTCATCAAATGAGGGAGGATAATTTTGTACACATACTGGTGTTTCATAAAAATTCAGGCATTGTGTTCCGGAAAGCTCGATTATTGCAGGATCATGCGTCGCAACAAAAAATTGCAAACGTCCAGCGTATTCATTGGTCATTTCTTGAAGAGTTCTGGCGAAATGTTTACTTGCTTTGTAGTCTAAAGAGGTTGTTGGTTCGTCCATTAGTATAAGTAAACGGCTCCTAGGCCTTACATCAAAAGGTAATGGACGCTTTTCATCTCGGCTTAATTTTCCAAGTTGATCCCCCTCTGGTACTGGCCTTTGATAAATTCCTTTTTCGAAAAAATCGCGTACCAGCGCTTGTAGCACATTAAATTCTCGATTTGTGTTTTGACCTGAACTCTGAGCCTTCCCTTCCCATGATGTTACTTTCTCATCAAATTTGTAGTAAGACAACTCTTTCTCTAAATTCGTACTATCTCTTACGCCACTTCGGGCAAAGGGATGTTGTTTAATAGAAAAACCAATTATGTACAACGATTCCAGATCAGCACTTTGGAGTTCCACATATTTCCATCGTTGTTGTGGATTACGAGGGATAACGATGGAACGGAGCTCTTGGCACAATTGTTCTACTTCACCTAATGTCAAAGCGTGAAAGCGCTCTCCAGGCAACCTATAATTACTATGAATTCTATGAGAGTATAACTTTTCCTTGTCTCTATCAGAGAAATTGCTATAAGAACATAATTTCGCTCCGTCCTTTCCAAATTCCTTTAATCTATCTGCTACGCTTTGGGTCATTAAGACGCATTCTTCAAGTGTATGTCTGAATGCATCGATTTCTTCTGCGGAATACGTGATATCACTTTCACCCCGCAGCATATCGGAAATCCTTTCAAATTGGTAGAGATGATTAGAAGCATACCCGGAGAGAGGGTCATATTTTTCTACGTAGTTCTCTTTAACTTTATCTTTGGTAGTAAGATAATCAATGGCTCTTTTGAGACCAAGTCGTTCAATTTTACCGAATGATTTTGCTTTTGTAGGGATTCTAACGTGTTCAATGTAATGCTGATAGGAACTCATGATCATACGTAGAAACGCAGTTTTTCCTGATCCGTTAGGGCCAACTAAAGTTATGATTGGACTCGTTAGAGTGCCTTCTAGTCCGATTGGTAGAGCCGTGCTTAGGCTTTCATCTGGTTGATCTACAACCTTAAAGTGGGAGATGACCATTTCATTTACCTTATTTCGTGTATTTTACATCTAAGTGGTAGTAACTTACTGGGATGAGTTATTAATAGACTTTCTCATAGATTTACCGTAAATTTTCCGATATATTTTTATATTACCAAATTATTTTGGAACCATGCCTGCAAAACAAGCATTAAAATCGAGAATGTTGGATGAGAAAGATCAACAGATTCTGATGCTATTGCAAGATGATGGCAGGGAGACGATTACCAATATCGCTAAGAAAGTGGGTTTATCGATAGATTCCGTGTTTAATCGGATGAAGGCGCTGCGGGTGAAGAATGTCTTTACGCCGGGTATTTTTATCGATCCACGGGTGATTGGTTTTCCGCTGATTGTTGATGTTCGCATTAAATTGCATAATATTACCCCTGAAATGAAGGAAAAATTTGTCAAACATCTTACTTCACATAACCGAGTTACAAATCTTTTTTCGATTACGGGGAAGTATGATTTTTTGTGTACGCTCATAGCCAAGGACACGAGCGAATTGGAGGAGATTATTACTTCAATTCGAAACAAATACAAGGATTACACCCAGGATTGGGAAACAACGCTGTTTTTGAAAACGTATAAGATTGAGCGGTATGATTTGGTGTGAAAAACCTAAATATTTATGAAGAATGAGCGTGTTTTATATGTAGGAGAAGATGTACTTTGATGTGATGTGGATCACCACAACTTAAAATAAACACTATTAACGAGTTGATTACTATGATACCCAAACCATTTCACAAATTGAACATACCGCTTGATGAGATCGCTCTTGCTCATGAAAACCAGCAAGATTATACTGCTCCTCACCGGGATTTAGAGCTCGCGATGATGCAGTATAACGGGAATCTAGATTTACGAAAATTCATTATCCCGGCGACTAAGCGCTTTGGTTTAAACCGAGGGCACAGTTTTTCAGGTCCCCTGGCAGATGCTGCTTTAGGAAAGGAGGATGAAAAGTACTTCGCATCTTCTGCCCCCTGTTCTGCAAAGATTATTTCGATGGACTCTTTAGTTGAAATGATGAGTGTTGCCTATACAGTAGCTCATTTTCGATATATTGAAGATTTTCAACAAGATGATCTTTCACCGGATGAGTTTTCCTCTCAAACAGTTCATGATGCGGTTAAAACACTCGTTAATTTAGGGTACTCTAATGCGGCCGTGTGTAGTAGTAATACACTTAATGGAATTCACTATCTGGCCATGCCGTTTATTGGACCAAAGGGAGAACAGGGTACAGTGATTGTTGATCCTATACATGATATTGTAAACGAGAATGTACCAACAGGATTATATGTGAAATGGGGTAATAATTGGAAGTTTAGGATTAATGAGTATGACATTACACCACACACTATTAAAGCAGTGGTTGATGAAAAGGGAGATGGAAACACAGTGTATAGGAAGTTTTCACAAATTGATTTTTTAAGTCAAGCATACAAGAATACACTGCAGCTTCCCCATCAGGCGAGACCATATGTTTCACCGCAAGTGTCTATTGATCCTAAGCCTAAGAAGTCACGATGGAGGTTATGGTGAGATCTTGGAGGGGATTATCTGCCACTGACATGATTGAGCGCTTTGTAGTATCGTGATGGATTAGCACCAAAATGATGCAAAATTCAAATTATTCTGATCGTCTTTATTAGAAATGGTGTTGGTTTAAGACCACGGACAAAGTCCGTATATTAATTGCCACCATTTCTAATTCCGGAAATTCACCAATAGATGTGAGAAGCGTAAAACCACGGGCAGAGTCCGTGGTAGCTTCGAGCGGTGAATTTCCGTTATTATCGTAAGCCTAATGGACTTGCCGCATCGTTAGTTGGTTCAATAAGAGCAATTGCTCGTTGATAACGATTTTTGCCAGCGCCAAAATAGGATTCCATGTTTTTTCCACCAAGAACGCGCAGACTACGCTGGTGTGGCTCAGTCTTGGGTTTTGGGCCATCACGTAGACCTATTTCTCTATCTAGATGGTCCAGAAAATATTCTGCTACTACAATATTCCCTTCTTTTGAAGTCCAAGTATTTGCCTGATGGGCATGGATGTACCTATCTGTAGGGAGATAAAGAACACCGCCTTCGATGCGGGGAGGAGCAATGAGAATCCCACAGAGTTCACGAGTATGGACATAGATGGTTCTGTGTTCACCAGGCCCAAGCTCGGCGTCTCGTTCTTCTGCTTGAACCACAAGAATCGGTCTGTTGCGGTAGGGAGTTATTTTTTCAAGTAGGGTGCTTAGAGTGGTCATCTGTGTTTAGAGAAAAAAGTGTTATTTAAAGATTGTTGTGATGGATTGGTGATCGTTTCAAATTGAATTATACTTACAAAAATTGGTTGAGTCTAATCGAGTAAATAAAATAAAAAAAACTAACTACATCCTGTTGTCTCACCGCAGACCTCACAGAGCATGCAGGTTCCGTTCTGTCTTAATTGAGCGGCTCCACAGCTGCGACATTTTTGTTTTTCTGCTTTACTAGTATCAACTACACGCAGTACATGAGAGGCGGGCATACTCGAATTTGCTACGAGCATGGGACTTGCTGCAGTGGTTGTGAAGTCTTGCAAGAAGGTAGCTAGTTCTGCAACGACTGGATGACCCTCAACGTGAATACTTCGAGCGATGTGATGAGGGTGTAGGCCGCTTTTGATTCCAAAATTAATGGAGTTTATCAATGCTTGAACAACTGCCTGTTGAGCTGGAGTTAAGCTATCCATTTGCAATGAAACTTCAATTAGCGCTTCACCATCAACTTTTGCTCGCAGCCACAGAGGATGACGTCCAACCATCACTTTTTTGCGTATTTCAGCATGAACACTCTTTTCTTCTAAAGGCTCGGCCAATAGATTCTTGAGTTCAGGCGTGTCTTCAAGGGTTGTGTTCAATGGTTGGCTTAACTTACATCCATCACGATACAGCGCCGTTGCTTTAATCATCATGGTCCAAGCATCATAGTAGGCTTGCTTGATCTGCTCAACTGTCCACTCACGCGGCATGTTAATGGTTTTTGATATAGCACCAGAGATGAAGGGCTGTGTTGCGGCAAGCATCTTTAAGTGACCGTAGGGATGGATGTAACGAAGACCTTTTTTTCCACATTTGTTAGCACAATCGAAGATGGGATAATGCTCTTCTTGCAAATGGGGCGCGCCTTCAAGAGTCATTGTTCCGCAAATGTAGTCATTGGCTTGCTCTATCTCTGCATCGCTAAATCCAAGAACACCTAAAAAGTGGGTGTTTTTATCTTTGGTAACCCCATTATAAAAAACGTCTCCCACATTTCTGGTATTAAAGACGTAGCGAATGTCCATGGCGTTGCGTAGATCTTTCTCCACTGCGTTAATTTGCTGGTCACTCAGCCCACGAGATTTAAGCGCTTGACGGTTAATAGCAGGGCTTCCATCAAATGTTGCATGACCCAAACAGTAATCAATGATACTTTTGATCTGTGATGGAGGGTAACCAAGCTTTGAGAGCGCAGATGGTACGGATTGGTTGACGATTTTAAAGTATCCTCCTCCGGCAAGTTTTTTGAATTTGACAAGGGCGTAATCGGGTTCAACTCCCGTTGTATCACAATCCATAACTAGGCCAATTGTTCCTGTTGGGGCAATTACGGTCGTTTGAGCATTACGGTAGCCGTACTTCTCACCAAGACGCAGCGCTTTGTCCCAACTATCATGAGCTGCCTCGATAAGATCTGGTGGACATAGGTCTTGCATTATTGATTTAGGTTTGATGGTGAGATTTTCATAATCATCCATGTCGTAGGCTGCACGACGGTGGTTGCGAATAACCATAAGCATACTGTCTTTATTTTCAGCATAGCGTTCAAATGGACCGAGAGTAGCTGCCATTTCTGCTGAGGCCATATACGCATCACCCGTCATAATTGCTGCCATGGCACCACCAATGGATCTACCAAGATCACTATCATACGGAACACTTTGTAACATTAAGAGTGTACCAAGATTAGCAAATCCAAGACCAAGGGTTCGATACTGAAAGCTGCGTAAAGCAATCATTTCAGAGGGGAAATGAGCCATGAGAACCGAAATTTCAAGTGCAATTGCCCACAAGCGAATTGCATGGCGATACCCTTGGATATCGAATCCACTTTGTTCATCGTAGAAACGGACAAGGTTTATGGATGCTAAATTGCAGGCAGTGTCATCCAGGAACATATACTCACTGCACGGGTTACTTCCATTAATTCGGCCGTCTGCTGGACATGTATGCCATTCGTTTATTGTGGAATCGTATTGGACACCGGGATCCGCACTGGCCCAGGCACAGTAACCAATGTCATCCCAGAGTTTTTTGGCGGGAAGTGTTTTGATGATTTCACCACTTGTCCTGCCTTTAAGATGCCAAGGCGCATCGTTGTGGAGTGCCTCAAAGAATTCGTTTGAAATCCTTACGGAGTTGTTGCTATTTTGACCTGATACAGTTAGATACGCTTCAGATTCGTAATGGGTGTCAAATGTATTTAACGGTAGCTCGTAGCCTTGGCGCGCAAGATCAATTGCTCGAACAATGTAATTGAGGGGCACATGGAGTTTGGCTGCCCTCTTGATTTCTTCACGAACGTCCTTATCATCCAAAGGGTTTTCTTTGTTTTTAGCAAGTTGGATCAATTTTCCCAGGTGGGTGTGAAGGATGTGACTTCCGGCTACAAGATCGGCTACTTTTTCTTCTTCTCGAACCTTCCACCAGATGAATTCCTCAATTTCTGGATGATCCAAATCAAGTGAGACCATCTTAGCGGCGCGTCGAGTTGTCCCACCAGATTTAATACTGCCAGCCGCAGTGTCAAAGATTTTCAGGAAACTCATCAGACCAGAACTCGTCCCACCACCGGTTAAGCGTTCGCCTTTTCCACGAACACGAGAAAAGTTGGAACCTGTTCCAGATCCATACTTGAATATACGTGCCTCTCTTGTGAGCAGGGAGAAAATTCCTCCTTCACGTACAAGATCATCATCAACGTATTGGATAAAGCATGCGTGAGGTTGTGACCTTGTATAAGCATCTTTGGAGTACTCAAGTTTTTTGGTTTGAGGATCCACATAACTATGACCTTGCGCTGGTCCTTTAATACCATAAGCCCAATTGAGACCAGTTGTAAACCACTGCGGGGAATTAGGAGCGGCGTATTGGCCAACAATCATATGGGCCATTTCATCATAGAAGACTTGGGCATCTTGAGCAGATGCAAAGTATCCATGTTTCTCTCCCCAATAGCGCCAGCAACCTGCAATACGATGCGCTACTTGTTTGATACTTGTTTCGCTTCCCGTGATCACACGGCCGTTTTCATCTAGGAGAAGTTCTCCGCGCTCGTTGCGCAGCGGTACTCCTGCTTTTCGGAAATATTTTTGTGCAAGGATATCAGTTGCCACCTGCGTCCAGAAGTGAGGGACTTCAACGTCATCCATTTGAAATACAGTTGACCCATCGGGGTTTTTAATCATAGATGTGCGTTTGTCGTAGGTATACATGTCATAAGGACTTACACCGTCCTTGGTGAAATACCGTGGGATTTGTAGCCCATTTTTTTCTATTACTGTACTCTTCTGTAATTTCATTATTTCACCCCTCTATATGAAAGTCTAACTCTTTTTCTAAGGTACTAGGATCGGTAATTGATTTGTGAACGGTTCCAAAACGGAGGTAGGCCATACGATCAATTTTTTTGAGTTCGTTTAGAACCGCTGTGCCAATTTCTGAACTTTTGATGGTTGTTGATTTTTTGTTTATGAGCTTTTGGTGAACTTTATTCGCTATTGATTGAATAGTCTGGGTGTCAGTTTTACCACACGCTTTTTCGATGCTATGCTGTAACTTGCTATAGTCGAAGTTCTGTGTCCGTCCATCTTTTTTAAGAACACTTAAAGTTAGAACTGCTTTTTCGTAGGTCGTAAAGCGATTACCACAGCCCGTGCATTCTCGTCGTCGACGCAATGTTGTATCGAGAAGCCGTGATTCTAAGACATGAGTATCAGTTGATGCACAATATGGACAATACATTCTGTTCCCCCTCTTTTGTATGATATACTCATCCAACTAAATCTTTTGGATTATGCTTGGATTTCCCATAGCACTAGGACTAGTGTTTATTAAGTTGATAGAACGCTAGAGATAGTGTTGATAACTGTTGTTGTTAAATTTTCAAACGTTTAAATAGTTTTTAGTAGTTGAAACTATAGTCTGGAGGATATAATTATTCTTCGCTATAGATTATGTAATCAAGATTCAAGTCGTAAGGTTTTTGCTTGTACTTTGTGCGTTCTCTGGCAAGACCAGGAATGCAAAAATTTGTACTTTGTGAGATAAGATATAGGGTCAAGGTAGTTATAACAGCACGTATCTCCGATTGGAAGAGAGTTCCCACATTTCTTGCATGTTCCTACAGGGACATTTTCTTTGAGAACCATACTATGCTCAATTTACTCCTTTTCAATATTCTCTACAACAAATACAACAATACTGCACCAAGTACTATAAGTATTGCAAAAAAACCTAGAACCAGGCGGCCAAATTCTTTGCCTCCTAACCAATACGCAATCCCACCTTTCACAGCAACATTGGTGAGCATGGCCATAATAATCCCATTACGCGCTGTTTCAAATGAAATTGTTGTTCCTGCCAATTGTGAAAGTGAAACGGTGATCGCATCAACATCTGCAATCCCGGAGAGAATACTTACAACGTAGACTCCGTGAGAATTTAAATAGACATCCGCAATCTTTACTAACGCAAGGACGGCTGCAAAAATGACGGCAAATTTGAGGGCTGGCACGATCGTAAATGGTGAATCTAATTCCACTTTTCCTTTAACCCGTGATGTTCTTTTCCATAAGAAGTAAACGAATCCGATAGTTGTAATCATTAAGATGATTATGGGTATGACCACATAAGGCAAAAGGCCTTTATTGAGAACTGAAACTTCAATAAGAATACGTATAAACATAATTCCATTTGCAAGGAGTACGCCCATTGCCAATGCTCGATAAATTAAATGTTCCTTTTTGCTTCGCTGGGCATAACTTGTTGTAACTGCCGTGCTACTCACAAGGCCGCCTAAAATTCCCGCAAGCGCAATTCCTTTCTCGCCAAACCACTTTAATAGAAAATATCCTACAAAACTAATACCTGAAATAAAAACTACCATTAACCATGTAATGTAAGGATTAAACACTTCATGAGGCCCATATCCTTTATTGGGAAGGAACGGCAATACCACAAATGCAACAACTAAAAACTTCAGCGTGTCGCTTAATTCTTGTGATTTCATCTTCTCAGCAAATCCATGCAGTGCTGATCGGGAGAAGAGAATAATTGTCATCGCGATTGCGAGTAGAGTCGCTACGATATACTCTCCTTCAAACGCTAAAACACCTATGAAAAATGTAATCAGCCCCGCAACTTCTGAAGTGGCCCCATGGTGTGTTTTCGATGTACCAGAAATAGTAAAGTAAGCAGTAATTATTAAAAGTCCCATTAAAAATATGCTTACGAGTAAAATCCAGGGAGTAAATAGTTCTGACAGATAGACTGCAAGAGCTCCAAAGAGGGCAATTAAAGGATAAGTACGAATGCCTGCGTAGGAGTTACCATGCTTTTGATGACGTGCATACTCGCGTTCAAGGCCAACAAGTGCGCCCAGAGCTAACGCCAATGCAAAGTTCTGTAACACATCCCAACTCACCATGCCTACCTCTTTTTAAAATAGAAGGTAAACACCCCTTATTAATCTTTCGAGAATAGATTTTCAAGAATAGACAAAATTCAAGATTTGATCAAAAATAGAACAATGAAAAAATAAAAAATGACCAAGAAGAACTCTTCTATTGATCAATCAACCCTAAAAAGTCCGCTCGCAAGTCGTACCCTCGGCGCTCATTATGAAAAAGGCGCGGAGCATACATCTTTGCACTGATAGGATTTGGAATAAGAGCCTGATCTTGAGGATGGAATAAGTCAGCGGTCAGATTTACATACGATTTTATCTGCTCGACTTCCGCACTACTTGTTTCTCCGATTCTTTGTTGGGACTCGACTTCATCGGCTGAGTAGTGCTGATCTAAATCATTTTGCAGGCGTGCTTCAAGAGCGAGTTCTCCATCTACTACAATATACGCAAAAGCAAGTTCTACCGTGATTTCATGGAGTCCATAGAATCGTGCTCGATTGTCATAATCTTTTTTAGGGTCACATCGTTGCCATCGTAAGGGATTTAAATTCGCGATTGTCATACTTGTGATATATGCTACTCCATCAATTCGCTCACCTTGATGCTCATGAGCATATGCATAGGCGAAATCTACATGGGGTGCAAGTGCAGCACAATGACGGGCATATGATCGTAGTTGCTCAGCACTTTGGCTAAATAGCCTTGGTCCCTCTGCTTTTCGGGGCATAACTTCAGCCATTGTGTCCCATTGATTACTTAGATTCTCTAACAATTCACGGGCATTCGAATCCTTAGCTAAAGGATAAACTAATGCAAAATATCGTCCTAAATCATTCATTTTGGGTCTGTTTCCTCCCACCTTACGGGGATTTCAAAATTTGAGCAGAAATATAGTCTTGGCTTAAAAAAGTTTCGGTTATCGCGAGGCTCTTGCTTTTTACCGACGAATTCAAAAGATCATCAAAAGGTCTCTGCGAATCATTTTCCAGTGAATTTATGTATCCCGAAGATGAAAAAAGCCAGAATTTTATACTATGTTCTATTATTAACCAAATATACCAACGGGCAGGTAAATTAGCACGATTTATTCTGCCCGTTGTACGCATGATGGATTAAAATTCTCCAATGCTTCGCTGATCATCAAGCTTTTTAACTTTTATTCTTCGTACCATCTCGTCATCCTTTTCTAGTATGGATTGAATTTCTCTCGCCCGATCCAATACTACTTTTGGAAGCCCCGCTAATTTTGCTACATGAATTCCATAACTCTGATCAGTTCCACCTTTGATCAACTTGTGCAAAAAAACGATATCGCATCCAACTTCCTGAACTGCAACATTATAGTTTTTGATACGAGGTAATTTTTCTGCCATTTTATTTAGTACATGATAATGCGTTGCAAATAAAGTCTTAGCCCGTATCTGGTGGTAAATATATTCTGCGACACTCCACGCTATTGATACTCCGTCAAATGTTGAAGTGCCTCGTCCAATTTCATCTAGAATAATAAAACTACGATCCGTAGCATTATGGAGAATCGATGCTGTCTCATTCATTTCCACAAGAAATGTAGATTGGCCTGAGCTTAAGTCATCATAAGCTCCAACACGGCTAAAAATCCGATCTGCAATACTCATATGTACGCGTGTAGCTGGAACAAAACTTCCCATCTGCGCCATCACAATAATCAGTGCCACTTGACGCATAATTGTTGATTTCCCTGCCATATTCGGGCCAGTTATGATCATCATCTCTGCTTTGGCCAAGACTAAATCATTTGCAATGAATCGGTCTACAAGTCCTTCTACCACTGGGTGCCTTCCTGCAATAATTTCTATTTTATTTTCCTCTACAAAACGCGGTCTAACATAACGTCTCTCACGGGCAACATATGCCA
>CAYIEX010000035.1:0-14858 GCA_964362485.1 uncultured Methanosarcinales archaeon
ATTACCCCAAGAAGCCAAAGCAATAAATATGGGATTATTATAAACTTTTCTATCCCGTGGTATTTATACGGTGGAAGTTAGAAGACAGATCATGTTTTTTTTGTATCCAACTTCAATCCCATTTCGCTCCAAATTCTATCCAAATTAATAACTTGAATGATTAATCCCTGCTCGAATCGATTAATCCCTACTCGTATCCTTAAGAATAACCTATTTACGTCTAATTTTATCAAGCTCAATAATTTCTGCCTTCTTAATCTCAAGCAGGGTTGAGGAAAGCTTCTCCAACAATTCAGTTTGTTTACGACTTCGATTCATTTGACTCATAAGTAAGCCAATGATGACTAATGCCTCAATAAGTAATATAGAGATAATTATAACAAGAACAAGTATAATCTCAATAAGTGGAACATCAACACCTAGGACTAACATTTGAGGACCTCAGTAAACGCATTTTTTATAAGCTTTTAAAGCTTTCGAATCCACTAGCCACTGCTTGTCTACCAACCACAGCTTGCTTAGTATACTAACCACTTTAGGATATCCTACCCACATTAAATCATAATGAGACTAACTTCGAAGTTCACAAGGACAATTATGTTCAAAAAGACAAATCAGTTCAAATCAACCTCAAAATCATTTTCAACGAGCACAGTCTCACCGCGGTATATCCGAGCTCGAATATGGTATTTCCCTTGATAGACATCACCATTATATTTCATTTGTTGAGCAAAAATAAAGCTCTGCTCATCTTTAAGATGATAAGGACCATAAAGATCAGTAAAAGAGGTCATTCCATCCGAATTACTCCAAAGCCGACTAACACTAAAGCCCGCCGGCATAATGGAGTTAGTAGCATCCCCTATTCGATCAAAACTCAACTCCAACAAATACTCATTACGAAGAACTTGCGGTTCAGCAACTGCGGCACCCGTAAGGGCATTCCCGTTACTGGCATAATACTCCTCAAGCTTTTCCGTAAGTTCTTCTGGTACAATTACAGCATAAAGATCAATTAGATTTGACTCACCATCAACATCTACAGCTGTTCCTGAAAATACTTTTTTATCGGCAACTTCCAATTCTTTTTCAAAAACAGTTCCACCGATAGTAGTAAATTGAACTTTTATTTGCCGAGGAATCATAAGACCCTCTTTAACTTCGATAACTTTATCGATTTTCTCGCCAGGCTGTAAAATAATCTGTTCAGGGTTGACAATAGTTGCCTGTAAAAGTCTTCCAGTGATAGGATCTTTAGAATATGCAACGCTCGACAATCTGTCCGAGAGTGATCCTTCCCCCCCCAGTGTTTTACGCGTCACGATGAAAAATGGATCATCGACATCCTGCAAAATTTCAGGAAACAACCTCATTTCTTTCGTACCAGTATTTTCTAAAGTAACCACCAATTGAACAACCTCAGCTGATGCACGAACCGTCTTGACCTCACGTTTCAAGAACCGCTCCGCATCCTGGGCACTATAAACGACCTCCACATGCTCCCCATTACTCTTATCAGACTTCTGACCAGATGCAGCAGCAGCAGGAGCTGCGGCAGGAGCTGCAGGTGCTTCTGCAGCAGGCGCATCACCACCGCTCGAACCACCCCCGCCTCCACCACCACTACTGCTGCTCGATGACCCCCCTACTTGAACTTCGGTAATACATGTTTGGATTTTAGGACCATAATCTGCTAAAATGCCCGTTATGAAACTAGATATAGTCGCATTGTAAGGCCAATCATCTGTACTTGATGAACTATCATTATCGGCATACCCATCAGCGTTCAAGTCCTTTCCTTTATTACAATAATCATCATAGGCATTACCCCGTGTCGTGATATTGACAGACCAATTGAGAGTTTTGTTAAAGCTATTTGTAATTGTATAGTCCGAATCGGGTTCTGAAGCAAAAACATTATCCCCACCATAATAATAATAATGATCGGTACCACTATTAGCAAATGTGTTGTTATAAACCTCTGTCTCATTTGCTCTTTCAGCATAATACGAAAAGAAAAGGGGTAGAGAATTACCATCAAAAGTATTATTCGTAATTTTAAGCCTCTCCGTATTACCAATCTCAATTACCGCAATTGATTCTAAATCCACAAAACGATTTTTATGCAGAATTGAATCACGAACAGTTGTAAGCCTCATCGTAGAAGAGGTGAAGTTATTATTGTAAATTTCTGAGCCAGTGCTAATTGCAAAATCGACACCTGGCAGCTGACCACTATACACCGGTTGCAAACCAGTCGAGATAAATGAATTATTAACTAAAACAATGCGATCTGCATCATAAAAGTAAAGAGCACGCTGATAGCCCGAGAAAATGCAACCAATAATTCCAATATCATCCCTATTAGTCTCACGCATGAACTGACTGCTTTCAAATGGTGTTTCTGGTGGTGCAACTAGAGTTGTTTGCACACAAGTGAGGTTGATTTCACCAGCACCAAAGGTAATATCTTCAACAACGTATGAACCAGGACAGAATTCAGTATTAGCAGTAATTTCCATACCACTCGTGGGAACGGTACAACTAAAGCTAAGATTAAGCGTAATTGCACCATTCTGATAGAGCGACGCATTATAGGTAGTATGATTGAGGTAATTTACAGAAGAGATAACAATTGCTGCCGTGATATTGTGCGGTGTCACATTAAAAATTCCAGAATTATTAAGGATAGATTCAGTAATATCAAGATGAACCTGACCACTAGCCCCCGTAACTTTGCTTAAATCCCTACGAGAGTTAATTAATGATGTTGCATTAATGGTAACTCCTTGGATCCCAGCTGATGTTCCTAGTACATTGACTGTAATATCAGTAAACCACTTATAGTACACTTGGGCAAGATTTAGAAGCGAAGAGTTAGAGAGAACAAAAGAGGAATTAATAAAGCTATTATTAGAAATCTGTGGACTAGTTGCAATCACAGTGTAGCTAAGATTACTAAATTGGCTGCTAATGATATTATTATCTTTAGAATTATTTATTACAACACCATACGTAGAATTCCAGATGGTTGAATTGGTGATATTGGAAAAATTGGAATTAAATAAGTGAATATTAGTCGTAAAGTTAGCAATATTTAATTGATGAACATCAACATAAGTGGTATTATAAATATCAAGTCCTACACCGCTGTTCCTACCATAGAGCGTGAATCCTTTTCCCTCAACGGAAAGACCCGAGGTATTAATATGAAGACCATCTTGTAGGCAAACCATATCGGAACCCATAACAAAATCATCAACGAGTACATCACCACAAGAAACCAAAGCAATTGTAATGTTGACATAACCCAATTCGGAGGTTACGTTCCGTAAATTAACAATAGTTGAATTCTTAGTGTAATTACCTTTGAAAGCACGAATGGTATGATTTGTTAAGATGTAATTAATATTGCTTTGACGATATTGTTCTTGCAAAGTCAAACGGGCAATACCATTACTATCTGTTAGATTCGAATAATCAAGTGAGCCATTAAAAAAATACCCAGAAACATTTACTCCTTCAAGCGGTGCCCGGTTGCTGCGATTTGTTATATTCACATCAATATACCACTTTAATTGCGATTTAACAAGCGATCCAACTTTACTCGATGAGCGATTATAAGACGAGTTAATAAAATCAAAGATATCGCCATTCAAACTTTCAGAAAAGTTAGTATCATAAGTATTGTTAGCAAATATGGAATGGTACCACACCGTTCCAAGTCTTGAAGGATTTGAACCCATAAAGAGCATACCCACAATCTCGGGTGAATTGGTACTTACTCCTGCAGTAGAATTAATAACAGTTTCAAATCGAAGAGTATTAGTTCCTCCCATGGCAGAATATGCCCGTGTATTGTTGCGATAATAATTGTAACTAAAAATATTACCTGAGGAACCACGAACTCCCGCATCAGTATTGTTGTAAAATGAATTGTTAAACAAAATTGAGTCGCCTTGATAAAGATCAATACCAGCATCATTTCCGATAAATGTGTTATTACTTACATTTGCCCCACCCACATAGGCACCACGACCATTATTTAAAAAAATGTTATGAGAAAGAACTGGGCTGCTAAGATCCGAGTAACCAGTTGATGAAGAATTAGCAATGGTACTACGGCTAACAATAACATCAGAAGATGTTGCCTCAATTGAAGATCTATTAAAAATACTAGTTGCAATAAGAAGTGGGGACCCACCTAACGTAACAGTAATATTATCGAAAGTACTATTGGTAATATTAACAAAATTACTGACGTCCCAATAGGGTATAGTCACCGTACCTGATTCAACAACAGTGTTATTGTTAAAAATTGTCCAATTGCCCCCCGTAAAGGTGAGACTTGCATTCTTAAAGACATTTTTTTCAAACCGAGTAATATTCGTGTACTCCAATAGACTAGTGTCACCTCGGATCCCAGGAGTGTTATTGATACTATTTTTATTGAAAGAAATATTGATTGACCCACGTACGTAAATACTTCGCGTATTATTAAAAAACTCGCTTGTGTTAATGTAACTATCATTAACCCAATGGAAATACACACCATAATCATTGTTACTAATATTAACACCATAGACACTAATATTCCTAGCTGCGATGACATAGATTTGGCCCGTATTATTAGAAGCATTAATAGTTTGATTATCAAGACTAAAAAGAAAAGTAAATATCTTTCCATGCGAGGTAACATTATTAGCAGTTATATTAAAATGATGCAGGGTAGAACCACCAATCCTAATCTCCGAGAAGGTAGAATTAGTGACATTAGTGAGCGGACTATCGACCAAATTCAAAGCAAGAGTACTCGCATTAGCGTGAACCAAATTTACGCTCGTATTTTCAGCATAATTAATGTCTAGACCATATATACCGTTTTGAAGCGTTGTATTTCGAATAGTAGTAAAATTAGCAGTATACAAGCTGATACTATAATTGGAGCGATTATCACGCACATGAGAAATATTTACGTCCAATGAATTTCGAACATAAATCCCAAAATAATTCCCTCCTACAAGAGTAATATTTTCAACAATCGAGTATGAAGAATTAATAAGATACACCACCCCCGCATTATGGGATTGATTAACTCGCACATCGGGCTGATTATAGTAATAATGAACTGCACGAGAATCGACCAGATTGGTAGATGAGATATTATTAAAGCCCGCCACGGGATCTGAAAAATAGAAATGATTAGTATTATTAGTAAAATTGTTATTGGACCAGTTACTAAATGCACCTGCCGAAATGAAAATTCCATATTTATTGTTAATAAAAACATTCTCAGTAAAGACGTCATAGCCAGAATCATCAAAAATGCCGGAGTTAGAACTATTTGAAATAATATTATTATGAAGAAAACCGGCAGGCAAATAAAAACCATATTCTGACTTATCAATCCTATTAAAGCTGCTATTATCTAAAGCAGCAAGATTACTTATACCACCTGCAGAAAAATTGACCAGAGTATTGTTGGTGATATTATTTTGATACCCATTTGCACCATAATACCCATACGCGCCATTGCTAAAAGAGTTGTTGGCAATAGTGATATTCCCACTTTTACTTGTATCCAAAAAACCAGTAGTGGTCGTAAAAACCCCATAATCACTCCTATTAACAACATTTCCAGTAAAACGACTATTAGTAGTATTAATGAGTTGAAAAGCGTACGTTGCATTGGAAATGTTATTGCCCGTGACATTGGAACCAGTAGTCAGAGCCACCCCAATTCCGATACCAAACCCGCGAATATTACAATTCTTTACAACTATGCCTGAACGATACGTTTGCCAATCACCAACTTCCACACCAGAATATAAATCTGATAATGAAGCAGCACCTTTTATGGTATAACCTGCACAATCAATAACTATGTTATTGGCATCAACAATAAGCGCATCACCACTACAACCCGTCAAATTACCTGTCATGGTAATAGAAGCAGTAACATTATCACCACACGCACATGGCCAGGTAGCGCAATCAGCTTGGACCCCAACCTGCGAAGCAGGTAAGGACTGAACAACAGGCGCAGAAGATTGGGGTAGAGATGGAGTAAGATTAGGAGGTAGATCAACCACCGGAAGAATTTCATCCCTTGAATCATTTGGAACTACAGGTGATTCAGAATCAGGAACTCCAAAAGATTGTTCCCCATCACTCACTGCTGCACCAGTAAGAGATAAATTTTGCTGACCGAAAAACAACAAACCCAATAGCAATAGAGTGAACAGAGCAATTACTACTATCGGACCTCTTTTACGTCTATGCATTAACAAAAAACAAAACAAAGAGGTATATAAATATTTGGTTATCACACCGACTTAAACCAGATAGAGAGAAGATCTACAGAGCCCCTCAAGAACAAACATTTTTATATACAACAATATTGCTCCAAACTATAAATTAAAAGAGTGTGATTGATGGAACAATTAACATACCCTCACGCCAAAAGTGAGCTGGATTTACTCAATGAGTTGAAAACATCTGCCGAGGGGTTACAAACACAACGAGCCCAAAGTCTTCTCCAAACATATGGTTTCAATCGTCTTACCTTGGAAAAAAAGACATCGCCATTAATTATCTTCATCCGTCAATTCTTAAGCCCTCTTGTATTCATCCTCTTAGGTGCCATCATAATATCTCTAGTACTTCAAGAATATGCCGATGCTATTGTAATAGGTATAATCATTGTTCTTAATAGTGTTCTTGGATTTGTCCAAGAATATAGAGCAGAACAAGCAGTTGAGGCACTTCAAAAACTCGCAGCACCAAAAGCCAAGGTAAAGCGAGATAACACCATTTGTGTGGTCGATTCAGAGCTCATTGTCCCAGGCGATATCATAACTATCGAAGCTGGAGACAAAGTTCCTGCCGATAGTAGACTCCTTGAAGTCCATGACTTGCGAATAGAAGAAGCTGCGCTTACTGGTGAATCAGTTCCATCCGCCAAAAAAACTGGCACACTTCCCGAAAAGACAAGCGTAGCAGATCAAAAGAATATGATCTTTAGCTCCACCATTGTAGCGAATGGAAGAGCGACTGCTCTTGTTGTAAGAACCGGCATGAATACCGAAGTAGGAAAAATTGCCAATCTCATTGCAGCGGCGCCACAAAAAATGACACCTCTCCAAGTCGAGCTAGAAGTTCTCGGAAAGCAGCTTACCATAGGAGTCATT
Source organism: uncultured Methanosarcinales archaeon (assembly GCA_964362485.1). GTDB lineage: Archaea > Nanobdellota > Nanobdellia > Woesearchaeales > GW2011-AR9 > CAMAVK01. The sequence continues at coordinate 7,191 of CAYIEX010000035.1, forward strand.
CTCGTTTGTCTACTTACTTTTGGGGCAGGAATTCTCACCGGCCAACCAATGGTTGCCATGATTTTAACTGCTATCGCCCTTGCTGTAGCAGCAATTCCAGAAGGACTTCCCGCAATAATTACTATTTCGCTGGCTTTAGGTGTTAACCGCATGAGCAAACGTAATGCTCTTGTCCGTAAATTACCCTCTGTTGAGACGCTCGGTGCAGTCGATGTTATCTGTACCGATAAAACTGGAACACTCACTAAAAACGAAATGACAGTCGTCTCATTATGGTATAATAATGAAGTGTATACAATTACGGGAACTGGATATGATTTTGAGGGTAAATTCCTTCTTGGAAAAAATGAAGTTAAAAGTGATCTTTTATACCCTCTTCTACGAGTAGGCGCATTTTGCAATGATGCAAGATTCCAAACCAACGATAAAAAACGAACAGTTTTAGGAGATCCCACAGAAGCAGCCCTCATCGTATCAGCTGAAAAAGCAAAACTGGCAATTTCACCTGAATTAATAGAAGCACCTCGCGTCGATGAAATACCATTCACTTCTGAGCGTAAGATGATGACTACCATTCATCAGCTCAAAAAAAGCAGAATTTCATATACCAAAGGAGCTCCGGAAATAGTTCTCAATAAGTGTACCCTCATCTTACAAAACGGTAAATTTATTCCACTCACAGATAAAATCAGAAAAACCATCCTTACGCAAAGTGAAGTATTTGCTACTGAAGCCCTGCGCGTACTCGGTTTTGCCTATAAAGAAAAAGTTATTTCCAAAGAAGATGCAGAAAGAGACATGATCTTCATTGGATTGCAAGCGATGATGGATCCACCGCGCATTGAAGTACGTGATGCCATAATTCGTTGTAAGGATGCAGGGATACGCGTCGTGATGATAACAGGGGATCACGTAATTACGGCTCAAGCAATCGCACATAAATTGGGAATTGAAGGTAAAGCTGTCACGGGTGAAGAACTGGACAAAAACAACCTCGACGAAAAAATAAAAGAAATTAGTATATTTGCTCGTGTAAATCCTGAACATAAACTTAAAATCGTTGATGCGCTTAAAAAACAAGGACATATCGTCGCAATGACCGGTGACGGAGTTAATGACGCTCCTGCCCTTAAACGTGCCGACATCGGCGTTGCCATGGGAATCACGGGAACAGACGTGGCCAAAGAAGCTGCTGATATGATCTTAGTAGATGATAATTTTACTTCCATTGTCAACGCTATTGAAGAAGGCCGAGGTATATTTGACAATATCCGAAAATTTGTAGATTATCTCCTTTCCAGCAACTTGGGAGAAATTGTACTTATACTTATTGCCACTTTAATTGGGCTACCAACTCCATTAACCGCAATTCAAATTCTGTGGGTTAATTTAGTGACCGATGGACTCCCAGCGATTGCTCTAAGTGTCGATCCAGCAGAAAAAGACATTATGAAGCGGCCACCGCATAAAGGAAAAGAAGAGATTCTCAATCGTCACGTCCTCTTCACTATCAGTATGCTCGGAATCCTGCTTGGTCTCATCACACTAGGTTTATTTGTGTACTATTATAATACCTCAACATTGATCAAAGCCCAGACAGTTGCATTTACTGCTCTTGCCTTCTTTGAAATAGTCCGCTTACAATTAATCCGCTCAGAATACAATCTAGGAATACTCAGCAACAAAGCCCTCCTTATCGCAGTAGGAGCATCATTTGCCCTGCAACTCGCCGTCATATACACACCGCTCTCCACATTCTTTGGTGTTGAACCACTTGTACTAAAAGATTGGCTTATTATAATCGGCGCTGCTGGTATTATGATTGCAATCACCAAAGTAATCCAAATAGTAAAGAAGCGAGAGATCCATGAAAATAAAGTAGCTGTACCGGGAGCGGTTAAAGCATGAGAGATAAGTTTTTAAATGAAGTGTAATAACTCATTTCTATATGTGGATGTGCCGGAGTGGTCAAACGGGATGGGCTTAGGACCCATTGGCTTAGTGCCTACGCAGGTTCAAACCCTGTCATCCACATTTTTATATAATTCTAGACCCTAAACTATTATCTTCGAGTTTATTTTCAAGTTTAATACAAATAACTACCGTTCACATTCTTCAAATAATCGACAAATCCTGGACCAGTGACCAAAATTACGATCTTCTGCGAGTTCATATCGTGGTTCAAGACTTTCACAGTCCATTTGAGATTCTAAAATTTCTTCGCGCACACTTGAGCAATCAGTTTTAACGTCACATTTATTGTTATTACAAAATGGGACCATATTATTCCATTTGCATGGAAGCAGACTACTATATCCACAAGCTTCGGTACACTTTGGAGGCTCTATTAAATTTGCAAATGTATTTGCAACTGTCCTGTTGCAATGTGATGCAAAGGTATAAATTTTGCAATCGGAATCAGAATCGCAATAAGTAGGATCGGTGAATTTGGCGAAAGAGGCTTCATTTCCGATACAACCCACTAAAATTATCGCAAAAATAAAGACGAAGACGAGAAGTAATCTTTTCATGGGTGCATAATATTTGTCGTATTATTTAAATTATATGCCAAACAAAACCATGCTGCCAAAAAAAGTATTTCTCTACATGTAAATTATCAAATCAATAAAAGTCAACACACCGCATACATATTACAATGAATCATACGAAGTTAAATAAATGGTGTCCATAAGTATTGAGGTTTGATAAGAGTTGATGATTCCCTATATTTTAATCAATTTTAATCAAAAAGTTTATATCTCATCATGTGAATCAGAAATTATTTTCTAGAAGGAGGAGATTTACCATGTTTAACCTATCACAAAAAGCAATAAATGATATCACCGGGCGAATTAAGGAAATAGATGTTAAGGTAGAACGCCAAGAAATGTTTGCCAAGTATGTGGTTGATGCATTTCAAGATGAAGGACAAAGTAGGCGAGATGAACCTTCGAGCGAGTATTATCATTTATATCGAATGTGCCCTCTCCCATCCCAGAGCAGGAACGAGTACATGGATGAGGGAACGTTTTGGAATCCAACCGTCCTCAAGCCCCGTTGTATCGATGCAAGAATGACCTGGCAAGGCACATTCAGGGTACCGGATTTAACAGATCCTGAAACGTATAAGTTTAGTCTAGCCCTCGTTGCACTACCTTATTATTGTCATCCGCTTCCCCGACACTGGGAATTCGGTCATGAAACGAGTAAACATAATTTTGGACGTTTCCCTAACCCCAGTAAGTGGGGTGTCGATTCTTTAGGTCATGAATTGGCTAAAAGTAAATTACTCGTATCAAAAACAACCCGCATGGAACACTGGAAGGGAGGAAATCAACTCTATCAGTCTATTGCTCAGAATCTCGTGGCTCGTATCCATGACCACCTTCTTAAAGAGGAAGAACCTCGCCTCCGAGTGTGGCGTGATGACCGCCTAGAAGATGCGCTAGTTGCTAAACTCGATAACTTTAGCAAGAGTCATCAATATTCTATAGAAGGGAGATGGAAGCAAGAACTTCAGCGTCATGGATTCGACGCCCGTCTCCTACCCCAAATAATAATTGAACCAGTTTATCAAGCAGTTCTCGATGAGATAGCTGAGCCAAATGAGCTGGAACAAGCCTAAATAGACTAGCAGTTTTCCCATCCTAAAAAAGATCAACCACGCCGAAATCTTTATAAATCACCGCTTAAATCGTACTCGCTATGGCAAAGAGAATTGGTTCACGAAGACGCAAGACGCGCTATCTCTATAAACTTAGTATTCGAGAAAAAGGTAAAATTCCACTAAGTCGATATTTCGCTCAGTACAATGAAGGCGATAAAGTTAATCTCAAAATAAACTCCAATGTCAGTTTCGGACAGTTTTTCCGCAGATTTTACGGTCGAACTGGAACTGTTACGGGAGCAAAGAAGGGTAGTTGCTATCGAGTTATTATCCGTGATGGTAACGCACAAAAAACACTCTATGTGCACCCAATTCATATGAGCAAGGCATAATCATGGTTAACCCACAATTTGTTGAATCTAAACCGGTCACACTAACTGAAGTAAAGGCTGCGCTAGATGCCATGATCAAGCGGGATACTGACCTAGCCTACCGCAGTAATAAAGTAAAAGATTTCTTAGAAAGCTTTATTCCTGAATTAAGCGTTGCAAAAAAGGAACAACTCTTCGCAAAGCTTCAAGAACTAAACATTACAAGAATCAAAGAAGAACAACTCGTTAAAATTGTAGATTTTCTTCCAAAATCAGCAGATGAGCTACGTGTGATTTTACAAGCATATCCTTTAAGCCTTGCTAAAAAGGATCAAGAAAGTATTGCTGCTGCAGTAACCGACTTTACAAAATAATGTTCTAAAGCGGAATTTTTATTAACCTACATTAATTAATACTCCCCATGACCACCGAACAGACAGAAACGAGAGAAGAGCAGGCAATCGTTCTAGACTTTCTTCCGCACGGTTATCCTTTTGAACAAGGAACAATGAAATCACCGATAGCTCAAGCTCTGGGTCTAAATCATCTCAGTATTCTTGAACTCATACCTAAAAAAGATGTATTCCTACAACCCCAAGAAGAAGTGTATATCGGTGAAGGACGACGAGACGAAATTCACCACATCAAGGGAAAAATAGCAGTTGAAAAACTAACCTCAACCGCTGCTAATGAACTTCAGCATGCAATTGAAAAAGTTGTCAACGTAAAAGAACAAATGTTTGTCGACTTTTTTAACAAAGCCCAGCCACTAAGCATGCGTATGCATCAATTGGAACTTTTACCTGGACTTGGCAAAAAGCACATGTGGGAAATAATCGAAGCCAGAAAAGCAGCTCCATTTCAAAGCTTTGACGATATTAAAGCACGTGTAAAACTCATGCCCGACCCCAAACAAATAGTAATAAAGCGAGTTCTCTCCGAGATAGAAGGAAAAGAAAAATACAGGCTCTTTGCCAAGTAATTTTTTAGAGAACTTTGGCCCGAGTTTACGAATTATGCAATGTTCTATTTATTTTTCTTTTGGAGCTATTAATTCACTAATCCGGCCCAGAATTCTACCATAAGGACGTTGCTCGTCGGCCCAATCACTGCGGTCATAAATGAAATTCCAGGATGTTCGATTATCTCTAACAATCATTATTGGTTCAAAAGAGCGACTGCCGCCACGTTCCCTCATTTCTGCCAAATCGTGTAGTGACGTTTCCAAATCGACCGCCTGATAAGGAAGTGCACCAAAAGCAATTTTTATCCCCTTACTCGCATTATCAAGAATAGAAAGTGCAGTAACTTCACGTATAATATTCGTTGAAAAATAAACATGCGTTCCAATATCAGGACCCTTAAAGGTACCTTGTGTTGTTGCCACCAATAACTCGTTCGTTGGCTTCAAAATTCGATTACGATTAGGTAAATATATTCCAAACATGATTTTCTCCCACACTATCAACCAACTAAGGGTAAGTTACACATACTTTAGAGGATTTTGAAAAACGATTCAAAATGATCCTAGAGTACTTTAGAATAAAGTTGTCTTTAAAAACATTTATGTAATTCATGTATAAAAACTAGTGGAAAACCACATTGAGATAAAAGAAACCTTTTTAAGAATAAGTCTCATTGCACTCATAATGTCAACATTAAAGCGAATTCTCTTTACAATTATTGGACTAACGGTAATTATTATTATTGCCATCCTCCTCATCAACCTTTTTATTATCGGAATTGTAATTCTCGCGATACTAATAATAATCGGCCTTATTATCAGATTTTTCCGGAGTTTAAAAAGTAAAAAACCAGAAAAACCAAATTACATTGATGTTGAATATAAAATCAAAGAACAAAAAATACCACCAAAAGAAGACTAACTTAGCGATCAGTAAGCCATAGATAGAGTCACATAAAGAGTCAAAAAAGAGGTAAAGATGAAACCGGTTGTTGTAATAAATTTTAAATTGTATCCTCAGAGCAGCGGCAAGAATGCTCTCATCCTTGCCCACAAAATCGCCTCAACTCGAACTCCAAAACACACCATAATTTTAGTTCCCTCACTACTTACCTGCAAGGAAATAGCGAGTATAACAAAACTACCCATCTTTGCTCAACATGCAGACCCCATCACATTTGGACCCCATACGGGCCATATCGGAATGAATGAACTCAAAGAAAGTAAAATCGCTGGTGTTCTTCTCAACCACTCTGAACATAAAGTAGCACTTCCAACATTACAAAAAACCATCCTGCTCTGCAAGAAGAATAAACTTCAAACCATCGTCTGTGCCTCAAGTATTGCCGAGATTAAATTAATTGCCACTCTCAAACCAACATTTATTGCCTACGAACCAGCCGAACTAATCGGAAAAAATATCTCCGTAACTCAAGCCAAGCCACAAATCATAACCAAAGCCCAATCCCTACTCCGTCAGCCAACTCTGCTACTTGTGGGTGCAGGCATTCACACCAGCGATGATATACGCCACGCGCTGTCATTAGGAGCACAAGGCGTACTTTTAAGCCATGCCATATGTACCGCAAAGAACCCACAACAAGCACTCCAAAGTCTTTTACGATAATTTCACCACCAGAGCTAAAAGAGCATGGATATTTGAAAGTTTTTGATGTTAAACAAAATGATTATCCTGTGGACTTCGAATCTTCTCTAGATGCTTAGTAGAAATATGTTCGTAGATGCGGGTTGTTCTGATATCTTTGTGGCCGAGCATTTGTTGAATGTATTCAGTTTTGGTTCCATCTTCCATGTGGTGAGTGGCAAAACTATGGCGCAAGCTATGAGGTGTTAAAGCAATTTTAATTTTTGCTTTGTGGCAAGCCTGCTTGAGAACTTCCTCCACTGTTCTGATGGTAATATGTCCATCCGAGGAAGCAAAAAGATAATTACTTTCAGAGGAGTATGTTGGAGTATAATTTTTAATTTGCTCCACTACTTTCATTGATAAAATCGTGTAACGATCTTTGTTCCCTTTGCCTTGACGAACTGTTAGTAGCCTTTTTTGGAGATCAATATCTTGAATTTTAATGGATACCAATTCAGAAACACGAACCCCGCTGGCATAGAGCAAAGAGAGCATTAACTTATGCTTGGGATTATCTAACACATTTATCATCTTTTCAATTTCGTCCGGAGATGCAAATAAACGTACTCGCTGCTCTCGTTTTTGATAAGGAATACCCCCCACTCGTTTACGCAGGATTCTTCCATAATAAAATGCAAGAGCATTGTGCGCCAGATTAATGGTAGAGCTCGAATACCTCTTTTCAATACAGTGCAAAAGGTACTCCCTAATGTGCAAATGAGATACTTCTCGGGGGCTTTTCCTACAAAAACGCAGGAATTCTTGGTTGTAGTGAATATAAACATCGATCGTTCTTGGAGAAAAGTTTCTTAGTTTCATCTCTTCAATTAAGATTTTGAACATGTTGATGTACCTCATTTAGTATGATTACCAGTTCATTTTGGTTTAAATAGCTTAGCCGGAGTTGACCAGTGTGGGGAGTGGCTTATAGAAGATGGCTCTAACCTTAAAATTTAGAAGTTATGCGGTTTTTTACCACTGGACAACTTCGTTCCCAGTAGGGGCTAACCATCGCCTAGAAGCTGTTTCTCAAAATTTTCTTACTGCCTAGTAGGTTCACTTTGTTCCCGAAAATCCT
>CAYIEX010000036.1:0-6142 GCA_964362485.1 uncultured Methanosarcinales archaeon
TCACAATGCTATAGATCGGCTTTATTTTAATCGAGTTCCAAAGGGGTCGCTTTATGATAGTTTGCCTGATGCTAAGAATGTTGACTCATTAACATTTAGTTCTTGCAATACTGTTGTGGATTATAAGAAAATAGATGGTCCGGATGGTTCGACAATTGAGGAAAATAGTATGTATGATGGTGCTGTGGTCCTTATTAAACGCTATGGGCCAACCGTTATTAACGGTTGGAATGGTAAGGCACCCTATGAGGAATCTATTAAAAAGCCAATTCAGAGCCCTGATGATATTCCTGCTGCAGCTCGTCAGTCATTTAACAAGGCCGGATCGTCAGGTGAACGTGCTTCGTACTTCTGCCAAGAAGATGTTTGGTATATATGGAATGGTGTTGGTAAGCCAAATCCGCTCCTAAAAAGAAAGTGTCCAGCAACTAAGACTTAAGGGACAATAATTATCTTTGTTCGTGCTTGGGTAGTTCCATTTTCGCATCCTACATGTACCAATTTTATTTTTGGATCGAGAAGTTCGTCCATGTACTCATTATCAACGGCAACACAGCCCCATGTCCAATTATCCGATGGGTTTCCGCCCTTTCCATGGATCTGTACTCCGTCTCCCGTTGTTTTCGATCCGTGAGGGTCGCTGCAGGTCGCGTGTGCCTTGTTAATTTGTCTTTTTTGTGCTGCTGTTAGGCACCGAGCTTGGTTTGGTGTATTTTTATGATGAATTTTGTAAAAAACTTGGAGATATTTTTCTTGTTGTATTGCTTCAGCTTCAGTGCATGTAGACCATCTATCAGCAGCTTCGGGTGTTGGATAACTAATCGTTATTGATTTGTAAAATTCTGAATTGAGATTTATACCTGTAACATAATAATGGTTTTCTGATTCGCTTTCTGGAGTACGCATATCCATGAAGCGGGTTTTGGTACCAGTTGGTCTTCGACCAAGTGAGACGGGATATTCTTTAAGAGCTGTGCAGCGATCATCGACATCGGGCCTTGACACGTTTGTTGCGTTTTGGGCGAGATCACAAAGATAGACGCTCAGGGTCCGTCTTGCTTTTTCAACAAAGAGAACTGGTTGGGTATTTGCTTGAAGATGTTTTTTTCGATAGTCAGTAACAAGAGTGGTGAGAGGAACGTTGATGTTTAGGTAGGGGATGTGGGTAATTTCTGGTTCGCCTAATTCTACTTGGCCGACAGCCTCAGTTTTAGTAACGTACAATGTTAATTCTTTGGCTGGCAGTGTTGGGCTTTCAATCTGATCGCAACTTAATGCGGAGAGAAGGGAATAAAATACTGAAATCGGAAAGTATTTCATTTATTTTCTACTACAATAATTCTTTATAAATGTTATGTAAGTTATTACTTTATAGTTGTACTTCCATAAATGATTAATCAAGAGTTTGATCCCATATGATCATTAAGTATAGTTCAAGAGTATAGAAAAAATAAATTAATAAAAAAAACAAAAATCTATCCGCGTTTGAATTCACCGGCCATGTCAATTAATTCAACGTGACCCATGAATATACCACGGCAACAGTAGCGCTCAAGACCAAGGACGTCCATTGCTTTTTTCAATGATTCTCCCTTTTCTACACGGTCTTTAAAGTCTTCCCACAAGTGTCCTACGGGTTTGCCGCAGGAAAAGCATCGAATTGGTATGATCATTTCTTTGCCTCCTTAACGGTATGATTTCTGTCTTGCAGCACGTGCTTTGGAATCATTTGGTTTACATGTTTCTTTACGTCTAACATCGGCGACAAGAAGCAAACGATCATATTCGTCAAATACTTTCTTGAGGCTGTTGTCATGCTCAACGAGAACACGAGCAAGAGCAAGTCGAACTGCATCTGCTTGACCGTTAACACCGCCGCCATTAACATTGGCTTCAATGTCAACTTTTTTGGCGACGTCACCAGCTAACACAAGTGGTTCTTTAATGCGGAGCTGGGATGCATGGCTTCCAAAGTCGCCTAGGTATTGACCGTTTACGGTAACTTTTCCCTTACCAGCACGAAGAGTTGCTCTTGCGATTGCTTGTTTTCGTTTTCCTTGGGCGTGAATAGGTTTCATAGTTTCCCTCCCAGTTGTCTAGCTAATTCGCCAACGCTAATATATTTTAGGTTAGGCAGCTTTTTGGAGCTTGCATTGGCTGGAACAATTGGTTTTTCGTTTGCAAGACTGGCTGGAACACCACGATGGCACATAACGCGCTTAAAAGCAACTTTTCCCCGGTTTGTTTTCCAAGGGAGCATACCACGAATGGCGCGACGGACAATTCGCTCAGGAACGCGTGGGTGGATCTGGCTCTTTAAAGGATATCCTTTTCGTTCGCGTTTGTCTTGCTGCCAACGGGCAGTGTTAACAGGTGTACCACTAATAATGATTTTTTCACAATTAATGACTTGGACTTCTTCACCAAGCAGGGCATCTTTTGCTGCCAGTGCGGCAAGTCGTCCAAGGATAATTCCTTCTCCGTTGTAGACTTTCATCCTAAGATCCTCACTTTCTTTCCTTGTGGGTTTTGTTCTAGAAGCTGCTTAACACTGAGAACTTTTCCTTTTGCATCCGTAATTTTACGGCGTGCATCAGCAGAAAAATTGAGGGCGGCAACATCTACTTTTTTGGTCAAATCTCCAACACTAAGTACTTTTCCTGGCACAAGAATAGTTTCACCATCTTGAGCATATTCATTAATTTTGTACACGTTTACTTCACGTCTTTGTCGTGTTGGTTTTTTGAGATCTTCAACAACTCTGCGCCAAAAGTCACTCTTACGAGCATGCACTTCTAGTTCAGCTAATAATTGTTGAAGCTGATAATTGGTTGGTCCGGTTCTTTTTACCATTTAGATCAACTCCTCCATGGCTTCTACTTTTTCAATGAGGATGTCCGCCGATTTATGGAGGATCTCCTTATAACTTAAACTTCCCCAACTTTCAAGGTGGAAGATAATGTTATCGGTATGTTCAAGGCTAATGCCGCTGTCAAGGTCTGCGTATAACTCTAAGAGTTGGCTTTCATTGACCTTCTCTTCGTTTACTTCAAGTTTCTTGTTTTTAAAAGTAAAGACCCCGTCGGTGCATTTTTCCATGACTTTTTCAGGGTTTTCGACTTTACCAACTTTGAGAACTGGTTCTTGATAGTAAAACGCCCAGCCAGGAGCCCATTTGATATGATCTTTTCCTTGGCCTACTACTGCGGTCATGGTACAATCAATCTTTTGCTTTGAGAGAAGTTTTACAATTGGCATTTTCTCAAAAACAAAGGTGCATTTTGGGTCACTGGATTCAACGTCAGCAGCGTAGACATACCCTTTTTTACTTGCTTTAAGGGTCATTTGCAATTGGCACTGAGCGCAACCAACACCGCCACATTTACATTTACTTGGTAGGTTGTAGCTTTTAAGGTCGGTTTTAATTGGGATTAAACCGAGGCGTAGGGCAACCATCTCATCGTAGAGTGCGGAATTGTTGTCTTTGAACTCAACGTCTTCTATTGCGAGTGTTGGTACTTCCTCAATAATAAGGCGTCGAATAGTATTTGCAAATACTTCGTCGCTGCCTTTTACGAGAAAGACAATCCTGTTTTGCTTCTTGTCCTCACGTATTTTTTCGAGTTTCATGGTTTATACACGTCGTCCGCGACGTCCGCCTTTCATTCTACAACCATTATGTGGTTCGGGAGTTACTTCTTCGATCTTACCAATACGCATTCCGACGCGGGATAGGGCTTTAATTGCTGCTTGTGCACCGGGTCCAGGATTCTTTGGTCCGTTGTGACCACCTTGTGCGCGGACACGAATGTAAAGACCGCTAATGCCTTTTTCTTTGCAAATCTCGGCAACTTTTTTGGCTGCACCCATTGCTGCGGTTGGCGAACTTTCGAGACGATCTTGTTTTACGATTTGTCCACCACTTGATCTTGCCAGGGTTTCTGTTCCAGTAATATCGGTTACCGTAATAATGGTGTTATTGTATGAAGAGTAGATGTGTGCTATTCCCCAGCGGATCTTTTGACTGGCAGAAGGAGCCTGTTGGCGTTCCTCTACTTGCATTTTTTCGATTCTCATGCTGATTCACCTTTTTGAGCTGTGGGTCTTGGTCCTCTTGATCCTGAGGATCTTTCCCTTCTGCGCCCGTGAATAGGTTTTGGTCTTTCAACTTCTGGCTTTACTGGTTTTGCAGGTGTCATACGTTCAGGGTGATCAACCTTTGAGAGGGCGGATCGAGGTTTAAAGCTTAATTGACTTTCCTCATCCACAGAAAGCAGATACGCAGGGGAGGTAATCTCTTGACCTGCGACCATAATGTGGCGATGAACGATGAATTGTCGTGCCTGGTTCATGGATTTAGCGAGTCCACAGCGACATACTTTACTTTGTAATCGTCGCTCCATAATATCTTTAAGCTCAAGATTCAGGATAGTGTTCAGATCGGATCCTTTTGGTAGTAAACCAAGGCGCTCTAGCTTTCCTAACACGAGTTTGGTTTCTACTTCAGCTTGGGCCGTTCTTGTTGCAATTAATTTTTTGGCAATGTCTTTATACTTTTTGAGAAAGGTTGTGGCAATGTAAATCTCCTTTTTGTTTTTGAGGCCAAAATCTTTTTTGATTTTACCCTCTGTTTCAATTGCAAGTTTGTTCCATGGCTGGAGTGGACTTGAGTATTTTTTCTTTAATTTTTTTGGATCTCCCATGGTGTTACCTACTTAGCGGCCTTTTTAGGCGCTTCAGTTTTCTTTCGTACACCAACTACTTTACCTTTACTGCGGCGGAAGTTGGATCGAGTACGTTGACCACGTACTGGTAAACCTCTAATGTGACGGATACCACGAAGAGTTTTAATTTTCTTGAGACGTTTTAGATCGTTCTCTTGAGCAAAATTAAGTGGTCCAGTGAGGAGATGTTTGTCTTCACCAGAATCAAAATCTTTGCGTCGATTCATCATCCACGCGGGAATATTGAACTTAGTTGGGTTTTGAACAACAGCGTTTAGTGTCTCTATTTCTTTGTCCGTGAGATTACCGGTTTTAGCATCTCGCTTGACGTTTGAGACAAGGCAAATGGTATCAGCAAAATTGATGCCAATCCCTTTAATGCTTGTCAAAGCGATACGGATGCTTTTGGTACCTGGAATATCCACGTTTGCCACACGAACAATGTGTTTAAAGTTTGGGTTTTGTTTTTCTGCCATTTTAAATTATAAACCGAGAAGACGCTTATTCTTAAGATAGTACTTAAGAGTCCTATGCGCTGTTAACTCGGACTGTACGAGAGTGAAACGATGGGTTATTTATAAACGTTGCGGTTTGTTTGGTCGGAATTACGCAGAATGGTATGATGTTTTAGGGGAGAAGTCGAGTTGATGTTCAAGACTTTCTTCTATGATGATGCCATTGAAGTTTGTTGACATAGATAAACTGATATTTTTGAGTTTTATAAAAGTATTTCTAACGATAGGTCTAATCTTCACGATAGCGGATTATCTAGCTTGTCGAAACCATTAAATACGTTTTTATCTTTCTAAACTCTATGTCACGGTTGATAGAACGAAAGTTGGATTCAATGCAGCGCGACATTTCTGAGATAAAAAAAATTCAAAAACAGCTCCTAGTCCGTGAAAAGTCAATTGAGAAAAAAGAGGGCACTATTGTTAAAAAAGAAGACGAAATTAAAAAACATGAAGAGAGAATTGAAAGAGCGCTGTTTACTGTGGCGGGGTTTACCTTTCGTCGCAAACACCTCATGGAAGTAATACGTGGAATTGCTGGTTCTTTTTTGGGTGTTGGTCTTGGCCGCAATTTATTGAATATGGAACAGCTTGCCTCTAATTTGTCATGGTTGCATATCATTGGCTTATTGTTTTTTATTCTCTCTATTTCAGGACTCTTGATATACAAAAATGAGCGGGCTACGGTTAGTGCAAAAGGTTTGCGAGTAGTGTTTTACAAACTTGCATTCTTGTACTGTATGGCTATTTTTGTAGAGTTTTTGGCACTCGTGCTCTTTAATGCTCTTCCGGGGTCGCCGGTACTCATGGTCAAGGTACTCATTATTGGTTCCTTTGCAGCAATGGCAGGGGCGGTGAGTTTTAGTCTGCTTTGAGATAGTTCGTTTTGGAGTTTTTATGGATGTT
>CAYIEX010000036.1:6242-14637 GCA_964362485.1 uncultured Methanosarcinales archaeon
AGAAGATCTGCTTTTTCTTTTCGACCTTGAGAGAATTTGCTTCGGAGTTCTTCTGCTGTGTACCAGTCTGCTTTTACTATCTCCTTTGGATTAACTATCAGATCACCATTGCCATGATAGCGTGCGAGTACATGAAGATACGCTTTTCCCTTGGTGTAGCCTCGTTTATCGGCTCGTCCTTTTTCGGCATCGACCGTTTTGTACAAAAAAATAGGTTCATTGGGATTATGAATTTGATAATGAAAATGAAGCATTGATAGCTCTTCATGTAAGCCGCGAGCAAGAGTTTTTTCAAGAGTTTCATCTTCTTCAATTCCTTCTTGGGGAAACAACCACTCTTCAATTCCATCATTAGTTAGAGCTTTTGCTGATTGTACTGCAAGAAAGCGATTAATCTCATTTTTTTTATTGTAGAGCAGGGCAACGACAACGGGTCGGTACTCTTTTTTATTCATTAATTGGCGTATAAGATAGTTATAATCCGTCATAGTTGCTTTGAACTTAATTCGAGGTTTTTAAATTTATACTACCAATTCTATATACTTAGCTCTACAAGGTTAGCTCTGCGAGATTGGCTTTACGAGGACTTTGCATGAAGCTTCGCGTGTGAATCTGAATTTACCACAACAATAATAAAGAATTAGGTAGTTTGCTACTCCATGAAACTTGTTGATGTGCATGCACATGTGAATTCGGTACTCTATAACGATGATTTTGATGAGATGCTGGAGCGAGCGCGCAAAGTTGGTGTACAAGCGATTTTACTCTCGGGTGTGAATCCAGAAGCAAACCGAGAAGTTCTGACATTGTGCAAGAAACATCCGATTTTACGAGCATCGCTTGGTATCTATCCCATTGATGCTCTTGGTTTACCTTGCGATGGAACGGGTCTTCCAAGACATCAAGGCCCAATTGATTTGGATGCGGAATTTCAATTTATCCGAGACAATCTTGATTGTGTGGCAGCAGTTGGTGAAGTAGGAATGGATTTTTATTGGTCTAAAGAAGAATCTGAACACAAGCAGCAAGAGGTGAATTTTCGCAAGATTATTCGCTTTGTTAAATCGATTCACAAACCAATTATTATTCATTCGCGACAAGCTGAAAAAGAATGTGTGCGAGTATTAGGTGAGGAGATTACAAATCATGAAATCCCGGTTGTAAATCATTGTTTTTCTGGCGGCAAAAAGGTGATCGCTGAGGCTGCAAAACTCGGTCATTATTTTTCGATTCCTGCTAACATTGTAAAATCTGAGCAGTTTCAAATGCTTGTTTCGATGGTTGATATTAAACAGTTACTTACGGAAACGGATTCACCGTGGCTTACGCCCTATCCCGGGCAGCGTAATGAGCCTGCATTTGTGGTTGAGAGTATTCGCATGATTGCTAAAGTGAAGGGGATATCGGAGCAAGAGGCAGCGGATGCGGTGTGGGAGAATTATGAAAGGGTGTTTGGGAAATAGGTTTGCGCTGTAGATTATGCTGTCATTGAATTTTATACTGTCATTGAATTGTTTTGCGATTTAATGGGTTTGTAATATACACTTATTCTATTCTTCCTTGTTCTGATAGATCGGAACTTAGAAATTTATACACAACATATTCTGGCTGATAGAGGAGGTAGGCGACGACTTCTTTAAGTGAGTAGGCGTCTTTGTAGTCAGCAATGGCTTTGATTTGATCCTGCGTGAAATTTAATTTAACAAAGAATTTCTCGATAAATTCGTATTCGCGTTTCTTAGCATTTTCAAAGTTTTCCCATTCATGATGGAGTCTTGCGTCCCATTTTCGAACAACTCCCTGAAAGAGACGCATGAGATGAACTTCCTCATCGTTCACTTTGGTGACGGCCCAGAGCCCTCCTTGTTCAAGAGCATATTTTTTGAATGCAAGTTGAAGCATGGGTGTTATTTGGACTATGCCTTTGTTGCGTACGAAGTGGCCAATGGTGAGAAATGCACAATAGGTTGCCTTGGCGCATTTTTTAAAGAGCTTTTCTGTTGGTGCTAGTGAGCTGCTGGTAAAGATTCTTTCCTGGTTTTTTTCGCGTAAATATTTCTTGGTGTTATTGAGAATAAAGAGATTTTTAAAACATTGGAAGAGACGTGCCTCTTCACTAAAACCCTCAATGCAGAGAATATTGTGGGTTCGGTCGGCAAGTTTAACTTGAATTGCGCGTTCCTTGATTTGTTCGTCTTTACACTGGAATATAGCTGAAATGGATTTGTAGTAGAAATCTCGCTTGTGACGGGTAAGAAGTTTAGTAGTCTCTATGATTGCTTTTGCTGTCGGGCTTGGGATTTTATGAGTTTTACAGAATTGCTCGAGATCCTGAAGAAGTTCTTTGGTTACTTGTTGTTCAAATTTATCCAGATTTTTGATTCCGACATGGTTTTCCTCTATCTTTTCTTTATCTTTGTACATATCGACGGTTTCTTCTATATAATCGTGGATTAGTCCGCAGCAAAGGGTAATCCCGTCAGTTATTCCTGCTTTACCTAGGAAAGTGACGATGTTGAGGGGGTGGACAAAGGGGTTTTCTCCGTTTTTTCGTTTTGGAAGTAGGGCATAGGTTGCTTTTGTTTTATCATAAAGGTTAGCAAAGAGGGGAAAAATCGGATCATGAACATTAAGATAGGTGGTGGCGGGGTGAATGTTTGTTGTTGCTTTCCAAATTTCCAGGTGTTCAAAGGAGATTAGTTCTGGGGATTTAGAATTGGGCATTTACTGAGCAATGGAACCTAATCATTTAAACATTTCGCTAGGGAGTTGTTACTGTGAAGTAAGATTTATAAATGGCTGTTTTTTTCTTTGTAAGATGGGATTACTTGACTTCTTCATGCGCAGACATCCTGCAGAACCTGCAATACCTACAATACCCGTCATACCATCTGGTAAAATTCTAGTTCCAACAGCACCATTGCTTACGACCGTTTGTTATACCTTAGAATCTCGAACGCGTTGGGATGTTGAAGTTCTGGAAGTCTATTGTGAACTCGCTCGGGGATTAATCGATCATCTTGTTACAGATGATACGAGTTCGGTTTATGAAGCTTATCCTATCTTAATTGCTGACGATAAGGTTCTCTATGCGTATGCTAATCTTTGTAGCGCATTTCATTTTCCTGAAATGCAGCCACTACCTCGTGATATGGTGTATCTTACTGTATGCCGTTATGGTGCACGTAAAGAAGGAGCTGCGTATGCTTCTATGTCATTGACGCTTGATGGTGTGATTCGGGAGTTGGATCGGTAGTTATTGTTTGCTGTTGTTGTATTCTCATTTTTCTTCTGGACAAGAGTCCCACATGAATTGGAAGAATTTACGATACCCATCAGCGAGAAGTTTATTTTTTAACACAAATTGAATCGGTTCATCATCTAATTGGCCTGGTTTTGCACCCACAAATGTTACTACATAGTCTCCAAAGATGTCCACGCAGGTTGAACTGGAGTATTGTTTCGGAAGGAATTTGTAGGGTTTTCCAACCAAAGAGAGAATTTCGGGCTTTTGTTCTTTAACTTCATAATCAAAGAGATGGAAAAATTTGATGTCTCGCTTTTTACGTTCAGCATCAAAATGGGTAAGATAATATTGGAGGCGTGGATCAAGCCATAGGGCTTTTGCGCCAATAAAATACACTGGTTGTTTTTGTTCAAGAATGAGATGAAGGTAGTTTTTGAAGCCTTCAATGCCACGGAAGAGATAGGCTTGCGCATCTGGCTCTACGAAATGGTAGAGCTTTTGCAGCTCGGGGAGATGTTTATTGAGTGAAGTTTCTTGTTCTTTAATGATTTCAGCAAGTCGTTCTGGGTTTGTTGGTTTGAAGAGTTTCTCGCCCTTGGTAAATGTTTCCGATGCGAGGCCCTTTTCGATGAGTTTGTGTAATGAGTCATAGACGTTACGACGATGGACTTTTGATTTGATAGAAAGTGTGTTGACGTTGGATTCGCCGCTAAGAAGAAGCGCTTCATAGACACGTGCTTCGTTAAGAGAAAGTCCTGTTTTTTGGAGGATTTCGTGGAACATGTTAGTACATCCTGCTATTCTCTTTAAGTCCCAGTTTCTGGCGTAAGAGGTCGTAATATTTATGGTCACCTAAATGTATTTCAGTAAAAACTCCATTGGTTATTTTTATAATGATGCAGCGGTTGGAAGAGCCAATTTTTTTCACAAAAACAAAATGGCCCGGGAGTAATGGTGGTTTTGCAGGAACGATTTTATTATCTTTAAGTTCTAAGCACCAAGAAATAAGATTTGTATCGATGTTCTTAATAACTTTCGCAAGGTCATCAAACTCTTTGTTGAAAACTACCTGTTCGCCAAATATCTTTTTCAATTCATGTTTTAGCTCTTCGACATTCATCCTGCACCTCCCTAAAGAGATCACGAAACACCACAAAATTAGTGTATCCTTCACTTTCTATATCTTTATCCAATTGATTAGCAAACCTCCTAGACCAATTGTAAAGATAGCCCGGGGAGTAAAGAGTATGCAGCAGTTCTTTTGTGAGTTGATTTATCAACTTTATTTTTTCTTCTTTATCCTTCTTAATTATCAATTGCGCTTGTTCATAGAGAGTATAGGCATCAAGAATTTTCTTTTTAACAAACAAGTAATAGACAAAAATAAGCTCCCTTAGAGTTGATTCCTCTTCATTATTAAAGATCTCATTAATTGAAAGTTGATACGTAACATTCAGATCTTCAAGGTTGATACGTTCAGATGAGACAGGAGAAGTTCGCGCAAAAGTAGCAACGGAATAATTTTTAAGTGAGATAAAGAGTGGTCGAGCAAGATCTGATTCGCGTAGATGTGTAAAATGCTTATCTTCAACACGGTATGCTTTTCGCTTTCCTGATACTACGAAAATATCTATGTCGTTATACTTTTCTTTAAACAAGAATGAGCCGGAAATGAACGCTTTAGGATGTCCTAATTCTTTGAGGATTTGTTTAGCATGTTCTACACGCTCTGGAATCATGTTTTGTCCCATGATGTAAAATTCCTGCTGTAATGAGGTGAGAGCATCGACTTTCTTTTTGATAGTTGAATAGAGATAGGATTTTTGTGTTGAAGTGAGGGGTTTGTTTTGAAGGTATGATTCGATGAGATTCATTTGTACTTTAGTGAAGATAGTTGGAACTAATTGCACTTTTTGTTCCACAATCAGTTTGCACATTTTTTTATCCATATGTACATATTTGTATATCACACTTTATAAAATGTTCGAAATTTAAGTACATCTCGCCGGCTTGAATGGTATAAGAATTCTGGAGGTAATAAATCTTTTGTTTGGGGGTGGTATTTGCCACCGCAATGATTTAAGTAGTTCCTTGGTAAAATCGATGTTATTGGAAAGTGACAAATAACAAAAAAGGTGAATAAAAATGACGAGACTCGAAGAACTTAATGTGTATAGGGGAGGACTTTTCTCTATTAAAGATGGTTTGCGTAAGGACCATACAGTTACTGCCACCCCCGTTGCAACGCCATTTGCTGTTGATATTGGATGCCCAAAAGATCAGCTAGGAGTATACTATTGGGCGTTTGGAAGAGAAAATCGTGTTCGCACAGCGATTGTGAATTATTGTTCTGCTTACTCACTTCAGGATCGGGTGAATGCGTATGCTTGTTCAGAGAGTTTATCCTTTAATTCTTCTGATCGTTCTGCAGTAAGGGAGCATCGCATTGTTGCTGTTCAACTTTACCACTGTGAAGACTCATCCCATACTATCTAATATGTCATGGGCGTTGCTAGTTTGTAAATGTGGCAGCAATTCTTTACAACAGGGATGGAGAAGAAATTGTATCATGAGGGATTTTTTTTCCTGGTTACTTATGCGTGCTAGTTTATCTGCTACAATGAGACCGTAAGGATATCCTAAAAATACGGCATCATTACAATGGGGAAGAAGTGCCAGAAGAGCGTCGGTGTTGCCTTCGATGCGAAAGATATGCTTTGCCTTCTTATGAAGTTTGGCGAATGAGGTTTGGGCATTGACTTTGTAAATCCATGTGCCGGGTGGTCCATGCTGATTGAGAAAGATTGCTGGGTTAAGTGATGAGGTGGTTAGAAGTGATGAAGATTTGGCCACTGCGAGTGTGTTTGATGGTAGTTTTTCAAGATACCTTTCTTCCCCGGTGTAGGTCGGCTCAAGGGTTCCATCTATGATGGTGTAATCAACACTCTTTATTGTTGCTACGAGGGCTAATTCGGCAAAACGCCGCACAACGCTGGTGATTTTTTCGATGGGTGCTTGCGTGTTACCATTGCGAAGGCTGGGGTCGTTTGCTTTGAAGAATAGTTGATCTTTTGTGAGTAACGATTTTCCTGCAAGGGGAAAAATTTCATTTTCGTACGTAAATGAGCCTTGTTGGTAAACGGGTGTCGTGATGAGGAAGAATTCATGTTTAAGTTCGCCCTTTTTCTTTAATCCATCAAATAGAATTGCATTCACACGAATGAGGCTTACACAGAATGAAGCGCAGCGAAGAATTTCTGCTTGTCCTCCATCGATAAAAGCAAGTGATGTGGCGGTGTTGGTCACAGGTATGGTTTTATAATTTTCATTATTAAATTCAAATTGCGTATTGTTGATAATAATCTCGGTACTTTTGATAGAATTTAATTTTTGTTGAAGATGTGTTGCGATAGCATCTATCATTAATCTTATATGAACGACTTCTTTTAAGTGCTTTGCGGTGATGGATGTGATGTGTTAAGGCCAGATAATAATTTAAACCGTTGAGTCTTGATGAGTTTATGTGTCAGCAAGCCCAAGCGGAAAGTGATTATCTTAAAGCGAGAGAACAACGATTATGGATCCGCGGTTTTGCTGCGGCAAGAGGGGGTGCTGTTCGTTATGCCCCATCAGATTTATTTCATCCAGATGATCGGGACCGCTGGGATTGGGGGTATGACAGTTTTGCTGAGCGAGAGGTGCCCTATGCTGTGGAGGCGATGTATACCCGAAGCGTTGGGTATGAGAAAAGTCTTGCAGCGGTGCGGCAATTTGCGCGTGATGGTACGTTGCCCAATGATTTAGTGGAAATACTTGATGGAACCTATAAAACAGACCAGGATTTGACTAAGCGTTCTAGTGGTTGGGTGTTAGAGTAGGACTTGAAAGTGGTTGTGTGAGCAGAATGTAACGTAGTTTTATCGTTTGGTATAAATATATAATTCTGATGTTCTGCGGTATGGCATTCTTTCATCAAGAGCTTCGCTATACGCTGCCCATTGTTTTTCAAATGTTATAATCGGATTTTTCAGTGCATCTTATCTTTTATAAGAATTCTTTAGAGAATTTGAAATATAGAAAATTGAAAATTATTTTGGTAGTTTCCCTACTCACAAATTTTCCATAATCTTTCAACGTACGCTGCAGGAACGTAAGAGTGAATGGTGGTATTGTAGCTTTCTTTCCAAACATTCGTTTTTTTGACAAAATGACGGTGTCCCAATGCTCCTGCAACGCGGAGTAAGAATTCTTTAACTTGTGCTTTGGTTGCAGTTTTTGTATTTTTAAGGAATTCTTTTACCTGATGGGTCGCGTAATAAGATCGGACGATATGTGGGTAAAATGTGGTGCCGCAGTACTCTTGGAATGCCTGCTGGAATTGGTCCTCGGTAAGTAAATGGCTGGTATGTGGGTTTTTGAAGACAAAGTCGTTTGGTTTACAGTTCTTAAGAAGTTCACCCAATCGCTTGAGGTAGAGGAGTGGATATTCTTTGGTAATTGAGATAGGTACTCCATCTTTTCCAATGTAGTCAAATGTGACTTGATTCTTTTGAATGCAAATGTCTTTTTTCATCAATGTTAAGAGGCCTTTATGTTTGTGAAGTTTGTAATAGATTTCATTGCCAACACGCATGTAGGTGGTAAGAAGGGTGTACATGGGAACTGCCATGTAATCTGTTTTGTCCTCTAATGCTTTAGTAACTGATTTAAGCAGTATTGGGTATTTTTTTTCGAATTCGTCTACTTTACGATATTTTTGCTGTCTTGCTCGCAGGCGTTTGTCAACGGTGTAGACATAGGCGTAGCCGCCGCTTTTGTTTTGGTAGAGTACGTCCCAATGGTCATGTGATTGTTGATCATGGATTGTAAGGTGGGGTGAGAAAAGGGAGAAGGCTTTTTCCAGTTTTTTGCTGTTAGGGAGAACAGCAATTCGAGCGCCACGTATTTCGCCTACTTTTGTTACAAAACCTTTGAAGAATGAGGGGTCTTTTTGGTCAATAAGAAGGTCTAATGCTGCATGTGCTTTGAAGAGTTTAATGGCATCCAGTGCTTGAGGGTAGGATTTGTTGCTTTTTTTCCAGCCCGAAGATGTTTGTTCATAAACTTTTTCGTCCTTTACTTTGATACGTAATGTTCCGAGCGGAAGTG
>CAYIEX010000037.1:0-10089 GCA_964362485.1 uncultured Methanosarcinales archaeon
TCATGAAAATAAGGAGCATAGATCCCAGTTTGTAAATTTCCAATAAACCCATATTCAAAGCCGTTCGCAATATGATAAACATGATCAACAAAGTGATGAAGCTTCGCTTTACGATAGAATGTTGGATCCAGAGCTTTCTTTCTGGTAAGATCTTCCTGAATATAGTCCACTAAACTTTGAGGGAATGCGCCCATGTGAAAGAACTTCCATCACCTCAAAGATTTTAAAAAAATACCTATCCAAAATGTCGATCAAAAACATCTTTCTTCATATAAAAAAATTAAAATATATATATCAAATTAACATTAACCTAAAATCTATCAGTCAATGATTTGGCGGATCTATTCGGAGGCGCAGCACCGGACGGATTCCCAGCTTGAGGTTTTTGCACCTTTTGCTCTTCCTCAACAACGGCAACAAGCGAAACCCCTAGAAGATGTTCGGCAGGATCATAATTTGTAATACCCGCTTTAGAAAGTGCGGAACTAAGAGCAACTTCATAGACAGGAGCACGATCCCCCGTAACACCAGCAACCGTAACTTCATAGAATTTAGAAACATTACCTTCTACCTTACGCGTATGATACTCACCAAGAACTTCATCAACTGAACTTCCTTTAAATTCATATTGTACCATTTTCACAACCCCCACAGAGTATTAAACAAGAGGGAACATAGTCCTATATAAAGATTAGTAAACAAGAGTAGATAAATGAGCATGACACTACAGCGGTTAGATGAAAGTAAGTAACAGATTGAGAATAATTACAAGAGATAACTATTGAAAAGACTATCGTGGCCCCCCATTAAGTGAGAGTGAGCGTAACGAAGTGAAGCGAAAATGCAACGTCCGCAAGCAACCAAAGGAAGCGCAGAGTTTTTAGAATTGAGAATTTAATTAGCTAAGAATGAAGTGAGACTATATTTTTAGAAAAAGTGCCCCCTTATTTAGCGATTTTCCATAGAAGATTAAAATATTCTGTTTGTGCTCTAGATAATTGTTCGTTTTCAATTCTGACTGCAAAATATGGCTCTTTCCAGATAAAGAACACGACTTTATTCTTGTAAATTAATGTGGTTATTGGAGATAGTAATTTCTTATCTAAATACTTGTATTTTCCATCTTTTAGTTTCTTGAATTTTGCATTCTTTTCAACAATTGCAATTTCTTTTGCTTTGAATTGGTCTAGTTTTATTATTGCTTGTTCATTAAAAAATCCAAGGATCTCTTCAAACTCTTTTCTTATTCCAATTACTCTGTATTCTCTCGTACCATCAACTATATCTTTGCCAACAGATTTTAATCCCTCTTTTCCATAAAAGAGTTCACATTTTACGAGTTGGGGAGTTTGATTGGAAATTCTTTTTAGTTCTGGAAGAATATTTTCTAATGAAGAATATTTTTCTTTAAAATGATGCAATAATTTATCTGGAGCTAAAGCACTAAAGTGCTTAGATTTATTCTTGATGTATGAAGAAACAATCCCTCTACCAATTAGTCTCTCCAATATATCATACGTTGTTGTTCTATCAATCCAAATTTCTTTTGAAATTTTAAGTGCAGGAGAATCGCCCAATCTAATGAGTGCGAGATAGATCTTTATTTCTCTTTCTTCAAAGCCTAAATTTTTCAAAATTTCAAATATTTCTGACATGAGATAATAGTTATATAAAGATTATTTAAATGTTGCGGAAATCCTACAACATAGATATTTATTATCCACACTTCTTCACTATAACATGACACAATCAGACAAAGAAATATTATCGCTTGAACTTGGCGCAGTAGTTCGGAAATTATGGGATGCGGCTGACTTAGAAGGCAATACGTTTGAAGATAGCCCGTATAATCATGGAAGAATTGCTGCCTATCACATTGTATATGATATCATACAACGAACTTCAGGTTTAGATAGTCACGAGTTTAATAGAAAAATTGACGAACAAATGGCTGCAAAAACATTAGGATTAAATGAATATCCAGACGGCAAATATGAAGTAGTCCATATGGAAGGAAGAATAACCATATTAATCCCATCAGAGATACCTAGAAAATCTCGGCAGTAAGGGGGAACTTTTTCTTTTTTTCTCAAATCTAAGAATTTCACTTAGCAACTATAAATTTACATCAAAGGCATAAAATCCTTCACCATAAGCGATTCTAGACCAAGTCTCGTGGAGTGCATAATTCCAGGATATGATTGACCATTAAGCTTCCCCTCACGCAAGAGTTTGTCCCTATCCCCAACAGAATTAATTCTTACAAGATTACTTCCATGTTCAACATCAACTCTTTGCTCCAACCACTTGCCTGATAGAAAATAGCTATCTGGTGCATCAATTCTTCCCACCCAAACCGTATCAGCATCACCCTTTACCGCGTGCGATGCAATACCAACTAAGCGTGGCTCCTCAAGGAGCATCAGCTCATGACCAAATTCCTGGCGTAACTCTGTAATTGCTTGTTCTTTAAAATGGTCTAAACAAGGATCACCGCGAAATTCATTATTCCCTGCTGCACCATTAAGCCATCCGGTATACAACGGGCTAAGACGCCCACCGACAAATACCGACCCCTCTTTTGTAATCGGAATAAATGCTACTCCTAAAGTACGAGCAAAGTACGCCCATTTATCACCAAAATCAAACACACCGAGCTGCTGTAAATCAAAATTGCCTTCATTACTACGGAATATATCGTCTCGTGCCTTATGATAATCAACAAGACCAAGAGGTATAATGACTGATCCATGAACAATTGTTGGTTGATTTAGGCGATACTTACGATCATCAAATTTACTCCCTTCTCCATACGCCATTTGCTTTTCGGCGCGCAATTTTGGAAAAAGCTCATTCAATACATCATCATAGAAAAGAGGTAAACCTTCGTCATCTGGGCAAGCACGTCCACGACCTTTGGTAAATACAATATTCTTCCCATTGATTTGGTCCGGAGTTAAATCATAATTGTATGTCATAATATATCCTCCATCACCACCACGAGTCATTACCTAGGTTACTAGATACCACCCTAAAATTCTACGAATAAAACAACTTTCTACCAAAAAACATAAACGGAATATTTAAAAAAAAATGAAGTCAAAAAATTAAGACTAAACTTTATCAGCAATTTATGCAATTTTACTTACTACTTGATGCCTGTCTTTCAAGATCTCGCTTCTTTGCAATTGCATTAGCACGTCCAGAAGACTGATAACATGCTACAATCTCATCTGCAAGCGCTTCATCAACTTTAAGCTTCTTGTTAAACGATTTTAAGTAAGCACCTTGAGTAATACTACGTAGAGCTAGATCTACTCGGCGTTGAGGAGCAACATCAACAGCTTTAGGATATCGTGCACCACCGTACTCAATTGCGATCACTTCTTCCCGAGGAGCAGCATTCTCTACAGCTTTGACAAGAATCACTAAAGGATTCTGTTTAAGTTTGGCTTCCGCCTTCGCCAGTGCACTCTCAACAATAGCAAGAGCAGAATTTTTCTTCCCAGTATTATGGCCAGAACTCATTGCATGCTTCTTACCTTTATGACCGGTATTCATCAGTTTGGTGGCTAAGCGTTCAACAATAAAAGTCTGAGACTTATGAAAACGGTTTCCTGCATAGCGAGAACCGGTTTTAGGCAAAATCTTAGGCTGAGTCGTGATATAACGAGCAAGGCCTGCATCCGAGACAGTAACTGACTCGGCACTCCAGCGGTTGAAAAATTTGATAGTGTTCATCGTCTAGCTTTCTCCAATTTACCTTTTAAGAGCGCATCCAAGCTCTGGTCATTTACTTTAATGACTTGCCAGCGAATACAAGGAAGGTCTCCTTTTGCACGGCCCATCTTACCACCAATACACTCAACAATAACCTCATCGTGCTCATTTATGAGCTTCTGAGCTCCATCACCAGGCATAAATGCAGTAATTTGCTTACCATTTTTAACAAGCTGAACACGAGCGCATTTTCTCATCGCTGAGTTTGGCTGTTTTGCTTCTACTTGAACTTTCTCTAAAACAATAGCTTTAGCTTGAGAACAACCACTCAATGGGTCGTACTTCTTCTTCATCTTCGTTTTATTAAGTAATCGAAATTGCTTTCTTCGTTTTTGGAGCTTCTTTGCTGCTCCCAATCCTGTTGCTTTTTTTCCCATGATAATCCTCACATAACTTTTACTTCTACATTGAAAAACCGTCGTACAGCCCGGTTTATGAGCGTTAGATTTTTGCTTTCTCTGCCTATTAATAAACTTTTTGTTTTTTTGTTAGAATCCTGCAAGATCAATACGCTTTCCTGCAGAACTACTCTCTCGACATTGAGAGGAGCAATAACATTACGCACAAAACGTTCCACATCTTCATTATATTCAATGACTTTCACCCTTTTACCAAGTTCCTCTTGAACCCGCTTCACATTCAACCCAGCCTTTCCAAGCGCTCGACCCATCTCTCCGGTTTCAACAATAAAATAAACCATCTCACCATCTTTAAAGCAATCTTTAACATGAACATTACTGATACTTTCCATTACAGAGGATAACCCCATAACTTCAGGATCTAGTTTAATGCGAACCATTTAAGCAGTCGTTCCAAGAACGGAAATAAAAAAATTCTTCTTGCAAAACACACCAAGTTCCTCATTAGTAAACTCTAGTTCAATGCAAGTAACTCCGGCAAGATTTGCATAATACGATAAATCCTCACGCACTTTAGCAGGGCAATTTTTGGCCATGTACACCGTTCCAACCGCTTTATTTTTTATAGCGTGGAGAACTTCTTGAGTTCCAATTATAACTTTGCCATCTTGAACCTTTGTCTTAAGGGTTTTAATTTCTTCATCAATTTCTTTTCGTTTTGCCATTCTAACTCACTTATTTCATTTTTGTAATGAGCCCGGGTAAACCTGTACCAAGAGGAACGGGCTGATTGATCATTACGTTTTCCACAACTGATGTCAATTTGTCAGTTTCGCTTTCCAATGCTGCATTAATTAAATGTTTTATCGGTGTTTCAAATGATGCTCGAGCAAGAACACTCGCTTTCTCACTAACAACACCATAACGGGTTATTCCTTTAATTGCACCAGTCGTACACATAATATCTGCAACAAGCATAATATGTCTGATATCTATATTTAATCCTTGCGATTCTATAACTTTAAAGACTTCATTGATAATTGCCTGACGAGCAGCTTCGATACCAAGAACACGGTATACCTCATTAATGTCATTAGTCATCGTCCGTGAAGTATCTACTTCTGGAAGTTCAAGTACATCGGCCAAATTTGTTCCGGATGTTAAAATAACGTAGTCTTCACCACGTTTTACTGGAAGAACCTGTTTGATTCCTTTTAAACCTTCCATTTTAACGCCCTTAATCTTTTCTTTAAGATCATAGAGCATTTTAATTTCTTCAGGCTTACCTTTGTGCACAAAAGTAATTGAATCAGGGCCTAGTTCAACATTAAAACCCTTAGCTTTAGTTTTAAGGGAAGTAACGAGATCTTTTGGACTAAGGCCACGTTCAGAGAGAAGCTGTTTACTTAGTGTTACTTTCAATGTCTGCTCAAATAGATTAAGCGCATATTCAGTTACGAAATCAGAAAACACCGTCTCCTTGATTTTGGCAGCAAATTTCTTGACTTTCTCTAGATCATTATGTTTTTCAAGAAGGTAAATCTCCATCATGGGAGTCTTAATTTCTTTTTGCGCATCAAAAATTTCAATAATACGGGGTAGACCGGTAGTAACGTTCATTTCAGCAACACCCGCAAAATGAAACGTGTTGAGCGTCATCTGCGTACCAGGTTCACCAATGCTCTCCGCGCTTACAAGACCAACACACTCACCCGCATTGACCTGGGAAGCTCGAAATAACGTAACAGTCTCATCAAGAACCGTATTGATTTGCTCTTTGGTAACATGACTAGGAACACTCTCTTTTATTTCTTTTAAGATACTAAAAGGAAGCACCTTGCTAAATGAGTCAATTAACTCTTCATGGTCTTTTCTCATTCTTTCGCCTCGCCAGTTACCTGTTGAACAATCCGTTTAACATCCAGAACACCATTCTTCGTTTTTGATACATCAAGACCATCCTCACCATACGTAAATTGAACAATTTTGCCGCTCGCATCACGAACAGTACCATCATACTCAACCTTAAGATCCTGCATCGCATTTGAAAGACGTCTATAAAGATAACCCGATTTAGGAGTACGAAGAGCCGTATCCATCAGTGCGTCACGACCCGTCATTGCGCCAAAAAAGAACTCACTTGGTAAAAGACCGCTCTTAAAATTATTGCGGACAAACCCTCGAGCCTGCGGACTAAGATCTTTTTTCCTAAAGTAAGGAAGAGTGCGCCCTTTATAACCGGTATCTATTCGTCGTCCACGTAAAGCCTGCTGACCAACAACTGCAGCCATCTGCGCAATATTAAGAGAACTACCACGAGATCCACAGCGAACCATTGTAATGGCAGAACTATCTTTAACCTGCTTCATAGCAATGTCACCAGTCTTATTACGGGCACGATTCAATGCTTCCAGGATACGAACTTCCAGTGTTTCCTCAAGCGTTCGACCAGGAAGTACTTCTAATTTTCCACTATAATATTGATCAATAAGCTTATGAGATTCTTCTTCTGCTTTGTTCAAGAGATCCTGAATCTCAGCCATACTTTCGGTGGCAAGGTCCATATCTCCAATTCCAATGGAAAAACCCCTGCGAGAAAGTACCGTTATTCCAATCTTTGAAATTGTACCAAGAAGTTTAGCCGTAAATGCTGGACCATATTTCTCATAAAGATTTCGCAGCATTAAACCGCTCTCCTGACCAAGATTAGCCTTATCCATAGTACCTGTTTTGAGATGACCATTCACAATCTTTACTTCAGCACCCGATTTGTCTTTTCCAATAAAGTTAAAATCAGATGGCAAAATAATAGAAAATACCTCGCGACCATCAATTTTCTCCTTGTTGGGAAGTCGAGATAAATCGTCTACTCCACAAGTATACAATAAATCTACTGCTTCTTCTCGACTAAAGACGAGCTCCTTTGTCAGAAGATAATTTCCAGTAATTGCATCCTGGATACAACCAACAACCGATAATCCATAACGTGGACTAATAATTTGCGTTTCAACAAGCATTAAGACACGAGCTTCAGCACGTGCTTCTTCGGTTTGCGGGATGTGTAAGTTCATCTCGTCACCATCAAAGTCTGCGTTATAAGGATTACATACAGCCGGATTAAGTCTAAATGTTCGTCCAGGAAGTACCTTAACACGATGACACATCATACTCATTCGATGAAGAGATGGTTGACGGTTAAACAAAGCAATGTCACCATCAATTAAATGACGATCAACAATATACCCCGGAGCAAGCTCTGTAAGAATCTCTTGTTTAGTGTCTTCTGATACCGACTTTCGACGGCCATCTGCTTTAGTGACATAGTTAGCGCCAGGATACTTCTTTGACGAATTCACAATAAAGCTCTTGAGATACTCAATATTCCAGGTTGTAACACGCTCAGGTACCGTTAGAGTCATTGCCATACTAACAGGAATTCCAACTTCGTTAAGCCCAATCATAGGATCTGGACTAATAACAGTACGAGCTGAAA
Organism: uncultured Methanosarcinales archaeon; assembly: GCA_964362485.1. GTDB lineage: Archaea > Nanobdellota > Nanobdellia > Woesearchaeales > GW2011-AR9 > CAMAVK01. The sequence continues at coordinate 7,633 of CAYIEX010000037.1, forward strand.
AATCAGTACGTTTACCTGCAAGATTATGACGAATACGTCCCTCTTTACTACTTATTCTACTTGCCAACGTTTTAAGTACTTGTCCACCTCGATGCCTCGCAGGAGGTAGCTGTGGAACTTCATTATCAAAAAACGTTGTAACGTGATATTGCAATAAATCCCATAAATCTTCAATAATAACTTCAGGTGCACCAGCGTTAATATTTTCAAAAAGACGCTGATTGATACGAACAATATCACCTAACTTGTGAGTAAGATCATCTTCAGAACGTTCACCTGACTCCAGCGTAATACTTGGACGCATCGTAACCGGAGGAATCTGAAGAACCGTAAGAACAAGCCATTCCGGTCGGAAAGCAGTAATATCAAACCCAAATACTTGCAAATCCTCAGAGGGGACTTTCTCGAGTCGAGCCCGAATTTCAATTGGAGTTAATCGAGTTTCACCCTCATAATAGTTGTATGGCTTCTCAAGTTTAATTGGTTCTTGCTTAGCATTACAGTGGGGGCATGAATCCTTTACTTTATACTTTGCAACAATTTCCTTAATCTTGCGACGTCGGGACTCCAAACCTTCTTCTTCTCCAACTTTTGTAAGCATTTGATTATAACGAGAAAGATTTGGTTCAGGAACTAAAACATGTCCACAAGATTTACAAGTAGATTTAAGGACGTCCATAATTTGGCGTACAAATTTAATGTGAACAACAGGACGAGCAAGTTCAATATAGCCAAAATGACCAGGACATTCTTTTAACTTTTGACCACACGTTTTACAACGCAGTCCTGGATCAATAACACCAAGACGCAAATCCATTAGGCCGCCATCAACAGGGTAACCTTCTCGGTCATAAAGCTCAGGAGTTACAACTTTTGCTGCAGCTGAATCTACAACTTGTTTTGGTGAAAAAATACCAAAGGTAATACTTTCAACGCGTTTATGGACGTAGTGATTCATGGGATCCCTCTAATATTTATTTTTTAAATTTAATTTGGCGTACAGTCCAAGGCTTCTAAACTCATCTAAAAGCAACTTGAAGGCATAGCTTAGTTCAATGTCAGACATGTCGGAATTTTCTCCATAAAGAGGAGATATTGCTCTGGAACTTCGTCGGGCATCATAATAGCCCATCAGACCAGACTTCTCACAGACTGGAAGAACAATTTTATCCGCATCAAATCGCTCCTTTAAAAGAAGTGATGCGCCATGTGCAATGAAAGTATCTTTCTCCATTTCACCCAGGCGTAGACCACCTTCCTTCGCTTTACCCTCAGTTGGTTGACGCGTCAGAAGCTGGATTGGACCACGTGCACGAGACTGCATCTTATTGGCAACCATGTGTCGTAAACGCAGATAATACATATTTCCTACATAAATTCGAGCAAGCATTCGTTTACCGGTTCGACCATCATAAAATACTTCCTTACCGTCATCCCTAAACCCTTGTGCAAGAAGTTCTTTACGTATGTCCTCTTCTTTTTCAGCTTCAAAGAGCGTACCATCAACATAACGACCGGCAAGAGCACCCACTTTCCCACCAATTATTTCAATTAAATGGGATATAGTCATACGCGAGGAAATACCGTGCGGTGTAAAAATTAAATCTGGAACAACACCTGAAGTCGAGAATGGTGCATCACTTTGAGGAACAAGTACACCCATAACTCCTTTTTGACCGTGACGACTGGTGAATTTATCACCTATTTCAGGAATACGTTCTTCACGAAGTCTTACTTGAACCAGACGGTTACCCTCTTCATTTTCAGTGATAACAACAAAATCAGCTACCCCACGCTCACCGTGTTTTAAAACAATTGAACTTTCACGTCGAGTTCCAGCAGTTAAATTGTACTCATCCATACTGCTCAAGAAGCGTGGTGGGCTAGTTCTACCAATAATAACATCACCCTCATTGAGTTTAGCTTCGGGATAGATAATACCATCGCCTTCTAAGTATCTATAGTCATGTTCACTACGAAAACCCTTCACTTCCTTGTCGGGCACAGAAATTTCATCAATTAAACCACCAGAATAGCGAAGTTCTTCTGCACTTACAGGTTTAAAATAAGTACTACGAGCAAGTCCACGCTCAACTGAACCTTTATTGAGAATAACACCATCCTCCATATTATAACCATCATAACACATAATAGCTACGATCAAGTTCTGTCCCGAAGGATGTTCAGCATAATCACTTACATCGTGAATTCGCGTCTTAACAATAGGATATTGAGGATAATGGAGTACATTTGCATCCATATCCATCCGTAAATGATAATTTGCCGCATAAAAACCAAGAGACTGCTTCTGATGCTTGCTTCCAATAATTAAACGCGATGAAGGATTATAGTTACCAAAAGGAACAAGGGAAGTAGTAATCCCGCAAATGGAGCCTGGCGTAATCTCAAGATGAGTGTGATCTGTAGTTAAATCATCATCAGTATAAGCCACCAATG
>CAYIEX010000037.1:10099-14491 GCA_964362485.1 uncultured Methanosarcinales archaeon
TTACTCCTTGGCGAACAAGGTCTACCCACGTAATCTCACCATCTGAAAGTTGCTTTAAATGTCTCTCCGTTAAGAGTGGTTTCCCATTGCGAACAATAATCAATGGTCTGCGAGCACGCCCCTCATCACAAAGAATGTGAACTTCACTGGACACGGGATCAGCGTAGACATTAACATCCTCACCAAGTGTTCCCTTTCGTCGAAGATCTTTGACATCCTCAACAAATGAATTTAAATCATCAACAGTACCAACATACCGAGAGTTAAGATAAACGTCAACCATTTTAAAGCGCCTCCTTTAAGCCCAGGGCTTTAATTTTTGTTAATACTTCACCTTCATCCACTAACTGTGAAAGTGAGCACAGCATGGCTAGATTTTTACGCAAACCAATATTTGTACCTTCTGGTGTCTCAATCGGACATAATCTACCCAAATGAGTACAATGAAGTGCACGTGCATTCAGATTTTCCTGTGAACTAGAAAGCGGGCTTGCAACACGCTGTAGATGTGAAACCATGTCTAAAAAGTTGGTCCTACTCATACGTTGTGAAACTCCTTGACGACCCCCTACCCACTCACCTGTCGCCATAGCAGAGTATAAACGAGAGGTAAGAAGCTTGTCACGAATAATTACACGAATAGAAGGTAATTTACCACGTTTGATAATTCGCTGGAAGTTATAGAGAATATCCCCAACCAGTACTTTAAAATTAACACGGAAAAGATCCAATAACAAATCACCACTCATTCGAATACGCTTATTCATATAATGATCTTTATCGTCCCCTGGTCGCGCACCACTTGCAACATCCATATATCGCTTAAGCATTTTACAAAGAGTCCGAGATTTTGCACTCTTAAAGTTACCATCCATCCCAATATTAGGGAGAAGATATTTATCTAATATCTCACGTGTTCTCTCAATACGAATTTCTTTTGCTTGAGCAATTCCGATTCGTTTAGCAATGTAATCAACTGCATCTTCCTGAGTTTTAATTTCTACAAACTCAAAGAGATTTAGGATAACTTCCTCATAAGTCTTATCAGTACTTATAGATTTCATGATCTCTTCATCTTTAAGAAGACCAAGTGATTTTAGTACAACAACAAGGGGCATTTGTTTTACTCGTGTAAAAGACAAGTAATAGATACCATCTTTCTTACGTTCAATGGTATGAGGAATCTTATATGAACCACGAGCGGCAAAATACCGACCCAGAAATGTATTTGACCCATCATCCTCAACCATAAAGTTGTTTGCAGCAAGATCTTCAACATTAATAATCACCCGCTCAGTACCATTAATTATAAAGTATCCACCAGGATCAGTTGGATCCTCACCACGTTTAATTAAATCTTCACGACCAAGACCATGCAAATGACAATGTTTACTCTTAAGCATAATAGGCATCTTTCCAACTTCAGCAACAAAATTCTCACGTTGGACATCATTGATATAAGTGCTAACCTCTAAATAGATGGGAGCATGATACGAAATCTTTCGCAAACGAGCCTCTATAGGATAAATCGGACGCTTACTTCCATCCGCCTCAGTAATTTCAGGTTTACCCACAGTAATACGCCCGAATCTAATTTTAAACTTCTCAATATTATGAGGAATAATTGTTGGCTCTGCTTCTTTATTTTCTTCGATAACTTCTTGCAACCCACGTTCTAAAAGAGTATTAAAAGATTGAATATTACTATCAACAAAACGTTTCTCTTCAAAGTACTTTCGTACTAAAATTGACCTATCTGTATTAACCATCGATGACCACCCGATAATAGAAGCTAACACCCGCAGTGCTACTCATTCTCTCAACTTTGATGATGTCACCTGCTTTAGTATTATATTTTAAAATTGCAGGATCGTCTTTTGTAATTTTAGGAAGCTGTGCATACGTTACCTGTAAAGAATCAAGTAGTTTTTGCCTTTCGGTGTCACTAAGCTTGGTATGCGTGGGTACCAATGTATGTTTGGTTGTATCGAGTGCCATTTTTTATGGAAGGATTGTGAGCGGGCCGGACGAGACATTCAGATCCACACCCGAAGGTGAGAGATATTCGAACTCGCGACCGCTTGATGCCTTAAGCGTACAAATCCTAAGATTTGTGCTGACTGTAAAAGTCAAGCGCTCTACCAGGCTGAGCTACCGGCCCAAAAACGCCTTGGCCGGGATTCGAACCCGGGTCGAAGCCTTTTTGCTCACGCAAAAAGACAATGACGAGCTGTCCTTGCATAATCGACAGGGCTTCATGCTAGGCCGAGCTACACCACCAAGGCATTATTATGGGGATCACATTACAGAGGATCATCTAGACGTGTTAAATTACTACGTTTAGAAGATTCCCTGTCATCTACGCGTAAAAACTGGAGTTTATTTATAAAGGTTTCGTTCAACATAGTAATGATAAAATAAATCGCTCAATTCTTGACGGGAAATCAACCGTTACTAGATAATAACAAAATATCAAAACCAAAAATATGCAACTTTATAATTAAAGGATATATGCAAATGAACCAAAAAACAAATCTATCTTAACGCGAATCATTATTTTTTTCAAGAGGCGATGAACGAACGCCTCCATCACCATTATTCTTCTCTAATTCTTTTTCTCGTGCTAGTTTATCCTTCTTCCGCTGTTCTCTCTGCTCTTTTTTTAGTGCATTGGCTGCTTTCTTAGCTTCCTTTGCAGCAACTTCATCATCTTCCGCTTTTCGCTCAAGATGTTGTTTCCAGCGAATCAAAGTGTAATTAACAGGATTCTTAATTTTACGGCAAAGACCATCGGGATGACATACCCCAATACTCTTATAGTAAGCATCATTATTACAATTAGGGGGAAGTCGTTCGCCTGATTTGAAGTGAATCATTTGTCCTCGTAAATACACCTCACGCAAGGGATCACGATTTTTCTCTTTATTCCATTTTTCTAAATATTCCTCTACTTGGACTTTAGACCAACCAATTTTTCCCAAATAATTACTGGTACAAAAAATCGCTCGCTTCTTTCCGTCTTCAATACCAGAGAAAATAGCTTTCATACAGGGAGGAAAAAATTCCTCACCAATCGGACTGGTTAATTCCATAGCAAAGGAATCCTGAGCAATTTCTTTTTTGAGTTTGGGCTGCTCAATTTTCACATCAAAATCAAATGCCTGTCGAATTAGTCGGCGGGCACTCTCGGGTGAAACCTCACGCTGCATAAATGGCATTAGCGGTTCAACAACGTCCTCCGGTTTTGCCATCATTCGCTCAAATGCACTTACTTTTTCTGGTTCAACAGGCACGCTAACAAGACCTGATTTTTCATGTAAACTATACGCCATCCGATACAAATGTCGAGAGGCAAGAAGAACCGTATCAATCTCTAAAAATTTATCTACATCTAACTTTGCCACCCGATCACCAAACTCATTAGATTCATAGCGAACAATCTCTTCAGCAGGTAAATTCACCTTATTACACACAGCCATAAAACTTCCTTGCTCGTAGGCTAGGATCCGTCGGCCAAGTGCATCTTTAATATTTTCTTTCACATAAAAAGCAATCCGACGTGGCGCTTCGGGAAACAAATTTTTTGTAAGTTTATCCCCAACTTTCTCAGGAAACGCTTCGAAAGGAACAGCAATATGAAACCCTTTATTTCCTGAGAATTTAATTGAAAAATCCTTAACCTCACAGTATTGTAAGAACTGCACAATGAGCTCTGCACAAATCTTACTATATTCAAAAAGAGCACAATCAATATCCAAAACCAAATCCCATCCTCGACGCAAATCATCTAGTTCACTTCGTTTTAACTCAGAACCGAGTTGCAACGGATTATGCCACAACTCTTCACTAGCATGAAATGAGGTTACCCCTTTGAGCGCAAGCTCTAAAACATCCCGAGGATAACTCAAAATATCAGGTCGCTTACCAAATCCTTCATTATACCGTACACCCACCTCTTTATAAGATGACTGAGCAATAAGTGCATCTTGAATCTCCTTTCGCTTGTAAAATCTCAGACAAGTAGATAGATCAAGGGGCATAATCATAAAAGATAAGAACAGGTTTAAAACCTTTTGTGCAATAGAAACATTACAACAGCTATCCTAGAAGCCCGCCTACAACAGAAGGACTAGAAGAATCAGCGTCACTCACCTTTGTTTCTTCCCCGCCAGGAACTTTCATATACTGCTTAATTTCAACTTCTTTTTCAAATGGGATTGCACTCCCGCGTTCACCCGCAACATCTAAAAATGCTTCCCCCTTCACAAGTACATACACCTTCTCATCTGTCACAAGCGAAGCTGCAAGCGATGCAGTGGGACCAAGTTTTATGTGCTGCTCAAAAGGAATCCTACTGGTAGTTTTTTTAGTAAGCTCAAAACCAGGGATTAA
>CAYIEX010000038.1:0-14449 GCA_964362485.1 uncultured Methanosarcinales archaeon
TCTTCGGGTAAGTTGAAGAATATTATTGGGAAGCATTGTTTGTAAGTAGTAAAATCAGTATTTAAAAGTAGTGGAATAGAGTTTCTAGGAAGCGGCTCTTATTCTTCTAACGAGTTCAGAAGGACTGAGCTTATTTTCTAAATCATCAACATTTAGTTTTATGTCTTCTACTAACTCTTCAAGCTTATTTTTAAAAGTATCTACATCTGACGAGGATATTTTACGTACTTCGCTAATATGCGCTTGAAGGAGTGCATCCATGATTTCTATTTTTTCATCAATACTTTGGGTTAAAATTCTTCCAGGATCAGTTCGACGAAGGGCTACTTTTAGCTTGTCAATTCTCTGTTTAGTGTATTGGAGCTGGGCTAGTACCTTTTCTTTTTTGCTATTGCGATTGAGGGATGTGGTGTGTTCACTAATGTCTTTTTCTACTGCGGCAAGTGTTCGTACAACATTGGTAAGATCGACTTTTCCTTGCAGGATAACTCCTTGTAATTCTTTACGAAGACCACGTTCAAATGTGCCCTGCGCTAATAATTGTGTTTGAACGATCACTTTTTCCAATTGAGAGATCATTGTAGTGCATAGTTTCAATACGGGTTCAATTTCAATTGCCCGCATCTTCTTGTATTCTACTTTACCACGGACGTATTCGATATCTGCAATGGTGGTTGTTTGAGAGGGAATGGTAAATCCCATATCACGGTACCGCTCAATTGTTTTAAGCCATTTAATGTAAGGGCCGTTTGCATCAGATTCTAGGTGACTTAGAAAATCGTGGGTAGCTTTCTCTATACTACTTTCCCTCGTTTCTTCAAATATTCTCTGGTGATAGGTTGGTACTTTTCGCTGAAAACTTTTAATGACATCGAGTGTGGTTCTGGTATATTGTTCTACGTAGAGGAGATTTTTATTGAGAACTTGTGAAGAATTAAGAGGGACTGGTTTAGCTATGAACTGTTCCTTTGGTTTTGTTATACCAAGCCATGAAAGTAAACCCATCGTGTCACCATATAGTTGAATTTTTCTGGTTATTATAAATGATTCGGAATTAACTTCAAAGTTCGCTCCTAAAGTTTCAAGGATGTACCGAGTTTACTGTTTTTACTGATTCTATTATGGTATAGTAACGTTCTCGATACTCCTAATTAGTAAAACGAAATCTATTTAAACGCGGAAAGTTTGTCGTTTACTTGGGGTGTACAAGTAGCGTCGACATCTGGGTTCATGCCACGCGGTACGTAACGATTTGATTACGTTTGATTAAAAAATAAAAAGAGGTAGTGATAGCAATGCAAAAAGACTTGGATAATATTAAAAGCGCTCTTGAAGAACACTTGCATGCAATTAACGATAATAGTTCTGAAATTCAATCTCTTTTTGATTATGTTCATGAAGTTGAAATTAAAATTGATAAGTTAGCACAGAGGCTTGATCGAATGCAGCTGGGTATGGGGCAACAACTAGAGAAGCCTGCCGTTACACCGCTTTCGAAGGTTGAGCGCAAGATCTTTTTGGCTTTATATACTGAAGAAGCTCCACTTACATTTCAAGAAATTGCATCGAGAACGCAGCTGCCACTTCCCTTCATTCCCGAGTGTTTATCGGGCCTTGCTCATAAAGGAATTCCTCTTCAGCGATCGTATGTTAACAATCAATTATTCTTTAAGCTTGCGCCGGCATTTAAAGAATTGCAGGCAAAGGAAAATTTGGTAAATTTATCGCTTCAGAGTTTTATGGAGTAGTAATTTAGATTTTGGCAATTACAATTGCTACAACACCATATTTTTTCTGCATTTCAAATGTATAGAATTCCGTCATGCTATGAACTATATCTTTTGCACTTAGGTGTGGACAATCTAGTCCGCCCAGATCAATTTTGGCACATAGTTTCTCAAAGTTGCTCGCAATCACTAAATCATGAGCAATTGTATTTACTTTTTGATGTTTATCTGTTCTCATTGTAAATTGAATAGTATCTCCTATCTTTATTGCTTTTCTCTTTTTGTCGTAGAGTCTTAGTTCAATTGTCTTAGTGCCCTGTTTAATTTTATTGAATGGCTCTTCGTTCAATCTCATTTCGTGCGTGGTCATGGCAAAGCGAGGTAGTGTTTTCGTGTAGTTGCATCAAATTTTTCAATTGCGTATCGTAGTGCGGTTCTTGGCATGTTTGGAGCATGGGAGTTGAGAAATGATTTTAGTGCAGAAGGTTCTTTTTTGCCTACTTCTCGTAGCATCCATCCTATGGCTTTATGCATCAAATCATGTTTGTCTTGAAGAAGCAGTAGGCTCATATTAATTGTATCATCAAATTGGGATTTTTTGATAAATGCAAATGTTGCAATTATGGCTATACGACGGTCCCAGAGTGAATTAGATTTTACATATTCATAGAGAATATTTTTCTCATTTGGATGGTTGAGTAGATGTGTTCCAAGTATTTGAGCGGCGGAGGAATCTACGAGATCCCAGTTATTGATGTACTGTCGATTGGCACAGTAGAATTTAACGATCTCATGTCTTTGTTGTTCATTTGCTTTATTGAATTGATGAATTAAAATGAAAAGAGAAGTTAGTCGATGTTCGTGATATTTGCTTTCAAGAAGGGTTTTGATATCATTATGTGGAAGCTCTTTGAATTCCTTAGCCAAGATACGCTGCTCTGGAACCGTGACTCCTAAAAAGATGTCACCTTCACCGTATTGACCAGGACCTGTTTTAAAAAAGCGTTGGTACGATACTGCTTTTTGTGGATTTGACTTTGATTTGAAGTTTTTTAGGAGACTTGAGAGCATCGTGTATTAAATTTTAAACTATTAATAATGTTTTCGAATTTTTTCAAGAAGGCTTCTTTGCACCAAAGTTCCGCGCCTGTGCTTTGTAATATCGATACTTTTCTGCTTGTTCCTTATCATACGCAGAAACCTGATCCAATAAAATATTATAAGCACGAACAAGAGATTCTTGCTGCCAACCAAGTATCCGCGCAAATGAATTTGGGAATGCCTGTAAGGCTGAGAGTAACACTTGCGTATTCTCGCAATATCCATCGAGTGCCCTATAAACATCATCTGGTATGTATAAAGTACCATCCATGATCTTTGCACCCAAATCAGATTCTGAACTACGTAATGTCGTGCTTGGGTATACCGGTAAATCCTTTCTCTCCATTATAGTGCAACAGGACAAAAGAGGCTATAAATCTTATGAAAGAGAGCAAATGTAAAATCAAAGTCTCTTTCCCAAACATTTTTAAATGATTGTTCTGATTTACTCCTTACCTGGTAGTATAATCTGGTAGTATATGGTATAAGTATTATGGTAGAATTAATCATTACGGAAAAGCCTAGTTCTGCAAAAAAGGTGGCAGAAGCTCTTGCTGATGGAAAATTAGTACAAAAAAAGAGTAAACAGAGTTCGTACTATGAATTAAAGCATGGTAAAAAGGATATTATTGTTACTTCAGCGGTCGGTCATCTTTTCGGACTCGTAGAGAAAGAAAAAGGTCATTGGACGTATCCTGTTTTTGAGATTAAGTGGGAAGAATCACACAAAGGGAATAAAGAGTTAAAATATGTTAAAGATTATATTGATACCATCGCAACGCTTGCCAAAAAGGCAGATGAGTTTACGGTTGCCTGCGATTATGATGTTGAAGGAGAAGTAATTGGTTTTAATGTTGTGCGATTTGTATGCAAGCAAAAAGATGCGAATCGGATGAAATTTTCTACCCTTACCAAGCCGGATCTGATTAAATCATATGAAGAAAAAATGAATCATTTAGATTGGGGACAAGCGTATGCTGGTGAAACACGGCATATATTAGATTGGTTTTATGGAATTAATCTGTCCCGAGCGCTTACTGCTTCGGTTAAAGCTGCTGGTTCGTTTAAGATTATGTCTGCGGGTCGAGTTCAAGGTCCTGCGCTTAAATTGTTAGTTGATCGTGAACGTGAGATTCAGGATTTTAAGTCAGAACCATACTGGCTTGTTGGCCTATGGGGTGATTATCAAAAGAATGCCATTGAAGCGTGGCATATTAAAGATCGTATTTTTGATAAAAATGAAGTCAAAAAAATCATTGATAGGGTTAAGGATGAGAAGATTGCTACAATAAAAGAAGTAAAGCGAACAAAAAGAGAACAATCGGCACCCTACCCATTTGATTTAACTACACTTCAGTCTGAATCATATGCGCTCTTTAAGATTACACCTAAAGAGACTTTGGAAGTAGCTCAATCTCTCTACTTAGCAGGATTAACATCGTATCCACGTACATCATCTCAACAACTTGATCCTAAGTTGGGTTTGCGAAAAATTGTGGCAGACCTGGCTAAGCAACCAGTTTATACTGTTTTGTGTAATAAATTGCTTGAGCAAAAAGAACTAAAACCAAATAATGGTAAGAAAACAGATCCTGCGCATCCTGCTATTTACCCTACTGGACTTGTACCTGGTGAATTAAAACCACGGGATCAAAAGCTCTATGATCTAATTGTAAAACGTTTTATGGCAACGTTTGCCTCTGCTGCTGTTCGTGAAACAATGGAAGTTACATTAGATGTTAAATCAGAGGAATTTGTTACAAAAGGTACACGAACGATTGAAGAGAATTGGCATATCTTTTATAAGCCGTATTTGAAATTAGATGAAGTAACCTTGCCTGGTATGAAGGAAGGCGAAACTGTAAATGTTACTGAGATTAAAAAAGTAGATAAAAAAACAGAACCACCACATCGTTTTAATCAGTCCTCAATTATTAAGGAGTTAGAGAAAAGAAATCTTGGCACGAAAGCAACTCGGGCGGACATATTGGAGAGACTCTTTCAACGAGGATATATTGAAGGAGTCCAGATTAAAGTTTCTAAATTAGGTATGGAGACGGTGCGCTTGTTGGAAAAGCATGCACCGACTATTGTTGATGAACAATTGACTGCTCATTTTGAAGAGGAAATGGACAAAATCCGAGAAGGTACAGAACAGCAGGAGAAAATCATCGACGAAGCGAGAAAGACCCTGACAGCTATTCTAACGCCATTTAAGAAAAAAGAAAAGGAGATTGGTGAAGAGATTCTCAAAAGTGTTCATGAAACTCGTGATCAGCAAAATTATGTTGGTAAGTGTAAAGCGTGTGAAGGAGTATTGCAGTTGAAGATGGGCAAATTTGGCCGATTTATTGCGTGTAGTAAGTATCCTGATTGTAAAGTTACTTTTAAGGTCCCTGCGGGTGCTGCAATTAAGGGAACTTCTAAATTGTGCGAGGCCTGTACTTATCCTATTATTAGTGTGATTAGAAAAGGTCGACGTCCACAGGAAGGCTGTATTAATCCAGGATGTAGTACTAAAATTATGTTGGAAACAGGGGTTAGCGTGGTGGGTAAAGTTGAAACTCCCGTTGTGGAAGGTAAAGGTGTGAAAAAGGGAAGAGCTGTGAAGAAGTTAAGTGGAAAAGTTTCTGAAAATGTTGTACCAGCGTCACCTGCTGAAGCTAAAAAGTGTCCAAAATGCACCAAAGATCTTATTCTACGCCGTTCTTTTTACGGTCAGTTCTGGGGCTGCTCTGGATATCCGAATTGTAAGCATATTGAGAATATTGTGGTAAAAAAAGATGATGCAAATAAAGTGATTTAATTTCTGGTTGCCAACATTTGTAATATCTATTTTCAAAACACTTAAAAACTCGTAGATCATTACAATTCAATGCGTCCTACAATCTATGTCTTTGGTGATATTGAGATTGGAGGAGGGACACTGACGGATGATTTTATTGCAGATAGGCTTTTGTGTAAAACAATACTCGCTATTTCTTGTAATCGCGGACGAGTTGATCTTGTTTTAAATGGTGACACCTTTGATTTTCTCAAGTGCCCTTATATTAAGAATGGAGTTAAGACATATCCCCGTCATATTACGGCTGAAATATCGCTGCGTAAACTAGAATTAATGTATCAAGCACATTTATTAGTTTTCTCGGCTCTGAGAACATTTGTGAGTAATTCGCATCATAGGATATATTTTAATTATGGTAATCATGATCCGGACCTCACATTTGCTGAAGTGCAAAAGAAGTTAAAACAGTTACTTGGTAATTCAACACGGATCTATTTTGACTATAGCTATAATCTGAAGGGAGTTCATGTAGAACATGGACATCTTTATGATTTTTTACATAAATTAGAGAAAGACAAGGATTTTCTGATGTATAGGGGTAAAAAGATTCTTAACTTACCCTTTGTGTCATTTGGGCTGATTACACATTTTATGACTCTCAAGGAGGAGCATCCGTTTATGGAGAGGATAAAGGCAAGGCCTATCCTATTTGAACATGAACACAAAGTAAGTAAAAGGATTCGTCATCTTAGCGCTTCATATTTTCTTAAAAGTGTAATGTATTATCCATTGCGTCATTTTCGTGATCCAACCTATAGATTACCACGTGGACTATTTGATGAGTTTGTAAAGCGATTTCGAGAGCAGCATTGGGATGTGGATCATGTGGCAATTCTTTTTAAGGAGCAGAACAGAGAGAAACTTTCAACTTTACGTTCCCACAATATTTATGTTTTAGGCCACACGCATGATTATAATATCGATCGTGATTCACGATATGTGATCTTGCACCCTGATACCTGGCGCGATGAGTATATTTTGAGTTCAGATCTGAAGGACTTGGTTCCTAAAAGGAAAAGTTATGTAAAAATTGTTCCGCAAGGGATTGGTTGGAGCTGGAGAATTATAAGTGTTACCAATAAACGATCTATTATTTCCTTTAAAGAGGGATTAGCGCAGGAGCATGCTTGTGTCGCTCGAGCTGCTGAAGAAGAAGGGTATGAGTATCATTTGTTAGTATGACTTTTTTTGGTGGCTACTATGGCTATTTTTTGTAAATGTATAAATAACATTCACCACGTAAATTTTGGTCATTGAGTACTTTAACTTCAACATCGTGCTTGGTTACAAGTTCTTGCCGTATTTTTTCTGGATCTTCAAAATGATACGGTCCGTGCGCCAAATATTCTTTTCCACATAGGAAATTTATTGCCACTCCCTTACGAGCGATATTGATCATTGCAGAAACCATTTCCATAAAGAAACCATGAAAGTGGGCAGTTGTTATATTAAGAGCACCTATACAAAAAACATAATCATGTTGAGGAATCGAGTCTTTGAGGATGTTTTTAATCTCGAAATTACCTTTAGGATAATGTTTTTGTGCTATTGTGATCATGCCTGGAAGGATGTCTACACCAAAATAAGTTGTTTTGTACTTCTGTGCGGTAAGGTAGCCATAGAGGCCTCCAGTTCCGCAACCAACATCGAGAATTGAGGCACCCGATAGGTCAGCTATCTCAGCTGCAATCTCAAAGCGTCTTTTGTACTCATCAACATCATGCCAACCCATACAGCGGATGTCGGTTGGAGGGTACTTATCGAGCTGTTTTTGATAAAAATTGGTGATGTCTTTGAGGTTGATTTTCATGGACAATGGGGAAATATCATAGTTAAAAAAGGTTTGCTCTGCTAGTTCATTTTAGTTATAGTATATCATTTTGCCAGTTTTGATGGTAATAAGTCTGCGGTGATAACTTCCGGGCTTGTTTTGAAATAAAGTATAGAGAATTTGCAGGGTGTCTCCATGGGATATAAGAAGGATTTTCTTGTTCTTATATTTTCGTTCAAGATACTGGATAAGATAGGTTAGACGTTTTCTTACATTATCCACGCTTTCGACATTGTGCTCTGTTTGGAATGAGTCTTTCTGATCACCGGCCCAGATTTTATTGTAATTGGAGCTATTTTTTTCATCAAAGATACCAAAAAATCGTTCACGTAGTCTTATAGAGGTATGGATTTTTTGTTGGTTTAGTAATGAGGAAACGACCTTTGCTGTTTGCTTAGTTCGTAAAAAATCAGAACAGTAAATTATGATATCTTTTTGGATCCTACTTTTTTGAATTGTGTTTTTTACTTGTATCCCACCTTTTACTGTTAGGCCGTATTGTTTTGTACCTATCTTTGGGTTGCTTACTATTTTGGAGATGATATTTGCCTCGCTTTCACCATGACGTAGTCCGTAGTAGGTATTCTTTAAATTCTTTGGAAACATGGTTTGTATCAAGATCTTCTTTAAGATTATTAAACGTATTGATTCATCTAAAATATTTAGAATTGATGATTTTAGAATCGAAGTTAACTGCATGGTCCAATTATTACGATTTCGACTTTCACTTATGATTTTTGCTTCGTAAGCTTTAAATAGGGTACCTTTGTCTTTTTTCCTATGCAGGTGACACAAAATCTTGAGAGGCTTACAGCTCGCGTTGAAGCTATATTCTATTTATCAATGATTCCTCCTCTCTCAAAAGAAAGTTCTAAACTGAAATTCAAAGCTACTGAAGAATCCAAACCGGCAACTAACAAAGAGTTGCCAACTAATAAAAATTCCCCAGATATAGCTCAAAAAGCGAAGGATCTGGCTAAAAATCACTTAAAAAGTGAAACAAAGATAACCCAAGTAGAATCATCTAATGATGGGAGTGATAAAAAAGTGACCCAAAACAGCGATGATGATCTTGAGACTCTTCTTGCCGATGTTAAAGAGATTGAGAATTGGACTGTTCGATATGCTTTTGATAAACACGATGGGCTAATATATGCGGATAAAACAGGTTATGGTGGTCCAAGTGGTTATGGATCACATGCAAACGAGGATCTCTACGCTCAAATGAAGCAATCGCTTGAAGCTGATACGACAGATACAATGTCTATTCCTGAAGCAGAAGAGGCGATGCAGGATATGCAATATGCCGCGGTGACGGGAAATTTTTCTGATGTGGATAGCCGTGAGAGAGAACGTTTTGCAAATTGGGCGCTCTTTTACCCTGAATTGCGCCAGTTATTTCATGCTATGTATGCGTTAACGGATAATGTTGATTACTCTCGGACGATGTAGTTTATAGAAAGAAGTTTTATGTTTCGGATAGAACAGATATCTAGGATCTTGCTTTCTTGTGTCGAATGAAAATTTTAGAGTTTTTTCGTGGGCGTTCTATCTTTGTAGCGAATAGCGATCATCAAGGACCAGACAGGGGGCTTGAGATACTAATGTTTATTCTAATCTTTGTAGAATTGATAATGGATTTACTAAGTTTCTTTCATTCATTGCAGCATGTAAGTAATCCATACTAAAAAGGTCATATGGCAAGTGACACATTTCCAAATGAAGATGATGAAAATTTCTTCCAAATTTTTCTAAAACATCTTCGGGAACATTTACTAAATCTGACAAATCAAGTGGCCAAGTGCCAACGCGACCAATATATTCTCCAGATTCAATAATTATGTCTTCTTGATCTGGATCAACTTGAGTTCTATTCCTGATTTTTTCAGGTATTGAATCTGGATCCATATGAATAAAACCATATTCAATTTTTGATTCTTCGCCCAATAAGCTAAAATTTGCTAAATAATTATCGGCATTTGGGTGACAAGCAACAACTCTTGATTTTTCAGGAGCAGTAATCGGAACTCCTGCAGGTGTTTGAATATCAATACCTCTATGAGGTCTAGGAAATGTTGGAAGAGAATAATTTTTCTCTTGGAAATAACATGCTAAATGAAATAGTACATCTGATAAATTAATAGGCCAATTTATAGCGTTCTTAAATGGATTCAAGGCTTTAGGTAAAACTCCATCTTCAGTATGTGAAGAGTAATCTCTTGATTTTCCTATTAATTCTACCATAAGCGTTAAATGGAGTGATTATTTATAAAGTTTTACCTGTGTTACTACCAACATGTGTCAATAGACTCAAGCCTTCTCTAATCTTTTTAGCTCACAAAAATATTGAAACTAATTATGAATCAACCAAACGTGAACTCTTGCTTAGATTGCAGAATTTGTAGAACCTAGACGGAACTTGCCGATTTCGTCTACTTCCATAAATTAAGTATCTCCTCTTCCATGAAATGCAATTTACCTGGAATAATTAAACAATGGGGAGGTGCTCCAAAATCCATTTTTTTAATATTGATGAGTGGGCCTGCTTTGATAATGGCCGAAGATGTTCCTATTCTTGCGCATCCTACGACCAGAAGGTCATCCTTGATGAGGTGTTCACGTTTACGCGCTTCGATTGATTCGAGGATTGTGATTGCTTGATTAATAGTCATAAACTTATTTTGTTCTGGTTTTAGGTCTAATAGAGCAAGGGTATGCTGTCCAAGGGATCTATTTTGTCGAATTATGTGATAGGGTGCTTCAAGATAAGGTACGTCCTCCAGAAAAGGGATACTCGTCGTCATCCCAAATTTGTAAAGTTGTAGACCTGTTTCGCCAATTGCTGTAAGTATGCTTGCATTATGTATAATTTTAATATTAACGTTGTGCTCTTTTGCAAGACGAAATAGTTCAATGTGAGTTGTCGCCGATAGTGGGTCACCTACAACGAGGAACGCGATTTCATTTATTTTTGCTTCTTTAATTATTATTTCTTCGCCTTGTTCACTGGTTTCACGGTTGGCGGGAATTACTTTTTTGCCGTATAATTTTTCTAGCTCCTCAGTAGAGGATTGGAGAAGTGACGTATAGCTTTCAAGGTAGATTTTGTCGCATTTTCTAATGATTTCTAAACCACGTAGCGTTATGTCTTTTTCATTTTCAAGTCCAAGGCCGATAAGGTAGAGGGTCATAGGTTATGTATTTTAAGCTATTATGTTATGTTTAGTTCTGTTCTTTATAAGAGTATTATATTTGATTTGAGTTTTCTACAATTTGTAGTTGAAAGTTGCTCCAGTAAAATTACGGTCTCCTCTTGCGATGTATTGAAGGGAGATGTTAAGGACCATGGGTGAGATATTACAAAGGGCAAATGGTCTTGCTGCAGTTAATGTATTGTATCCTGCCAAGTTTGGTGCGGGAATATCTTCTATCACTAAGTCAAGTTCACCAGGTCGGTTTTCGGCAAAGGTGGATTTTTTTATTGAAAATTGATATTTATAAGGATTAGTTCTCTTAACTCCTATTATGGAAAGTATGAGACTACCATTTGGAAATGGTATGTGGTCTTTACTTCTAAGAAGTCTCATACTTTGATAGAACGCATCTAATTCAGTTTGTTTTGTTACAAAGCAAGCTCCTGTGAAAACTTCATTATTAGTAGTTACGCCTTGTTGAACGATAGTGCAAAGGTTGTTCATTCTTTTTCACCAGTTACTTTATTTCAAAGTGGGGTATAATACCCCAGCTTGCTGTGGGGATAGCGAGTTTTCAGGCATTTTCTTTATTTCAAATTTTTTTAACACTTACAATTGCTTGACCATATATGGTCCTTCTTTAATGTACCCCAACTTATTTTTATAATATTCACGTACGCCTATTCCAGAGATGACAATCATTTTATCTTTGCCGTGGGACTTGGCGATTTCTTCTGCTTTGTGCATCAATTTTTGACCCCAGCCGCGATGTTGAACTTCGCCTTCTTCGCCGATTCCTATTGCCGTTCCATACACATGAAGTTCGCGAAGGAGTGCGCTTGTTGGCGTTATCTCTGACCTTAATGCGTCACGGGGGAAGCGAAGTCGGGCAAATCCGATTAGGATGTCGTTTTGTGTATCCTCAACGGAAATAAAAAATTCTTTGCCTTCTGAGGCATCATAATCTTGGACTTTGAGGGTAACATTGTCCCAGCTAATCTTTTTATCTTTTGGTTCTCGGCAGCGAATACAACGACAAACAACGTTGAAGTTTTCCATAAAATATTGGCGAAAATTCGTCATTTCAACACCTGCAGCCCATTGCTTGGTAGGAACGTCGCGCTGAATGCGCATGATGCGGCAATACTCAGGGATTATTTTTTTGAGTTCTGCGATGCGCTCAGCTGCTTCATCTGCGGTGATGGGCTTGAATTTACCGGTGATATAGTCAGCATATAGTGCTGTGCCTTGGCTGACCATGCAGGGATAAATTTTAAGCATATCGGGCCGGAAATCAGAATTAAAGAAGAGTTCTTGCATACCTTTGATATCACGATCTTTATCGGTTAGTGGGAGGCCTGGCATGTAGTGACCAGTGATTTTAAAGCCAAAGTCTTTTAGAATACGAATGGAATCAATAGTGTCTTGGATGGTGTGACCGCGATGGATTTTTTGGATGACATCTTCATACACACTTTGGATGCCGAGTTCAACTCTGGTGCAACCGAGTCGAAGAAGTTCATTTCCGTGCTGGAGAAGACCCCAATCGGGTTTGGTTTCAATACATAGCGCGATACAGCGAATCTGGGCGGTTTCATTACGAATTTGTTCTGATTCTAGAGTACATTGCTGGCGAAGAGCTAGAAGCTTTTCTTTTACTCGTTCTTGCCTTTCGATATTTTTGATAGAGTCAACTGGTAACTCAAAGAATTCTTTGAATTTCATATACGCGAATTCACCGTTCTCAAAGAAGAGGTCGCTAAAGTCGTTCATCGCTTTAAAGGCATATTTTACAAATTCTTCTTGGTATTCTTGAGGAGATGCCGGGAATGTCCCACCCATGATGATGAGCTCTATTTTGTCAAAATTATGGCCTAAAATTGCGTATTGTTCCAGCCGGTTGAATACTTGAAGGTAACTATCGTAGTTATTGCGAATTCCCCTCATTGTTGCAGGTTCTTTACCGGTGTATGACATAGGGACGTCACCAAAAAAGCTCTTTGGACCACCCGGACACATCGTGCATTTACCATGAGGGCACGCTAGAGGTTTGGTCATAATGGCGACGGGCGCAACGCCGGCGATGCTGCGAACTGGTTTGGTGAGTAGCTTTTTTTTGAGAAATTGAAATTCGTCTTTTGGTGCGTTGAGAAGGATTTGAATGTTTGTGGGTACAATCTTGATATGATGCTTGCTACAAAGATCTCGCTTGAGAGCGTTAAATTCTTTTTCTGGATAATCTCGGTTTTTGAGATGTTGGATGAGTTCTTGGTAGATGTTCATGAGGATATAATTGTCTCTTCGTTGTTACGAATTAGAAGTATTTTAAAAAGGTTTGTAAGAATTATCACAACCTTAATTAGGAAGAGTGTATTTTAGAACTTGGTGATGCTTATGTCGACAACATATACGCTTAATGAACGATTGGATATAACTTTAAATGATATTTTACGTGATCCTACACTTGATTGTAGTATGGTGGGATATACATCTTTAGATCGAAAAGTGAATGTTATTGTCAAAGCACCAGAACTAAAAGTGCCTTTGCGGGGTCTCGAAGAGATGGGGGCCGGTTTGTATAGTGGGACTATTAGTGTTGATTATTTAACTGAATTAGCTAGTAGAGAAGATATTAAACGCATATTGGCTAAAAATGTGGTTCGAGACTTTTTTTAAAAACAACTATAATTAATTACTTTATTTTTTATGTTCTATTTCAAAATGTTACTTTCCAACCTCATTTTCTCAAAGCGATTCATTTATTTGTAATCTTAAATTTCTACGGTATATATAATACTAAAATTTTCCTACAACAATTATATGGATTTAGATGATTTTGAGTTTTAGTACTTATTGAAAGAATAATGTGTCTGATAGAATAGATTAAAGGCATAAAGCTAATAAAAAATTTAAAAAATAAAAAACACCTAAAACTTCTTGTGATTCTGGTAGCAGTCTCTGCAATAAACAGGTCTGCCTTCAGCTGGTTTAAATGGAACTTTTGTTTCCTTGCCACAATCAGCACAGGTTGCTGCGTGAAGCTCACGTGGGCCATCAAATTTATTACCGCCAAAGCCACCGCTTCGGAATCCGCCTTGTTGTCCTCCGGATCGACCGGACCTTTCTTCAAATCTCATTCTATTTCTCCGACTCCAGAAAATCTTCTTTTAGAATCCTTTTCTTGGATTATGCTACTGGAAGTGACTTCTATTTTTAAATGTACCTATTAATTTGGTATTAATTGTGCTCTGGACTCACTATTTTATACCCAGGGAAAGGATAAAAAAAGATAAAAATACTCTATTTTATAGTTATTGTGCCTACTTGTTTTGTGGTAACACCTTCGACGATAGTACATTTGGCTGCTGTGTCAAATGTGGCTCGATAAGTTTCACCGGGGTTAAGAAGATCACTTTTGGCTTTAGCACATGGTCCTGTTCCTATAACCATAGCTAGTTTTAAGCGACCTGCGCCACGAGTGTTTTTCCATTCCACGGTATCTCCTACTTTTATTGAAAGCGCATTTGGAGTGAATCCTTTATCATTTATTGTAACGACATGGAAAGATTCATCTACCGGAGTCGATACATTTAATGGTACTTCGACAGTTGCGTTGGCCTCTGTTTTAACTTCAACCGAGGGCATTTCTACTGGTGGTACCTCTACGACTGGGGTTTCAACTGTGGGTGTTGTCACGTCTACATTGGTACTGGTATTGATAGTGGGGTTTGGGTTCTCTGTTTCTACACTC
>CAYIEX010000039.1:0-14442 GCA_964362485.1 uncultured Methanosarcinales archaeon
AATGCGTGTTTCATGATTCAGCGTATCTTTTTGATCTTTTTTCACTTTCGACGGATGCGCGTGTTATACAATCTCGCCAGGAGTTTGTAAAGTCGTTGAATTCAGTCTCTCGTGATTTTTTACGTCATATCCGAACGCCAAAACCACAATGGAAACCGCCTTACTCGCTGACTGTTGCGACGGCGCATGAGAAAACTTATATGCATCTGCGCAAACGAAATGTCCCTGTCGTTCTTTTACAAACACGAAATGATTTAAAGTTGCTAGAGAGTTATGATGTTGTCCAGGTGGTCGAGGCTGAGGAATTCAGTGGATTACTTGAAGAACTTCCTCAAGTGGTATTTACTTCTGTTGAGGATGTTTTTTTAGAACAACATTTACAAGTTCTCTCGGGTTATAAAGAGCTGTTATCTTTGTTAGATACACATCGCGAGGATCTTGCAAGGGTTATTGCCGATTTTAATGATATTATTGGTTTTCTACAAGCACCGCTATTATTACTTGATGCAAGTTCAAAACGATTTAGTCACGATGACGCACTTGTTGCTCTTGAACGTGTCAATAGTGAACTGGCATTAGAGTTGAAATCGCTTACCCTGCAAGGGGATGCACTTTTTACACTGGCACGAGGATCAATTCCACCTGAAATTCATGTTCTTGTTTCTCGCGCAATTGAAAGAACTGGTCTGCCACGATCAATCTTTACTATTGGGGTTCCCGTGAGACTTGAAGAAGGAACACTGCATACTGTTTTGCGTGAGCAAGATATTACAGCTTATAGCGCTCTTGCTGCCCGGATTGTCAAGCAAGGGTCTACATTAAAGCGTGTTCCTGTGCTTCTTGCTCAGCTTCATGCATCCCTTGTGTATTATGATTTTATAGGATGCTTAGCTGACTTTCATAAAGATTCTACCCTCCCGAGTTTGGGTGATGCGTTCGTTGTTAGCTCGGGTAAAAATTTATTTTTAGATAAACCGCAACCCATCAGTTTTCATTTGACACAGGATCATCGGTGTTCAATTTTGACAGGTGCAAACAGCGGAGGAAAAACAACTCTACTCGAACATTTGCTTCAGGTTGTTGTTTTAGCCCAGATGGGATTTGGTGTTGTAGGTAAATGTGAAGTTCCTGTATTCTCCGAAGTATATTATTTTGCAAAAAACAAGGGCTCAACAAGCAAAGGTGCGTTTGAGACATTGTTAAATCAGCTTGCTAAGATTAAACCGGGAAAGCATACACTTATTCTTGCTGATGAAATTGAAGCAGTTACTGAGCCGGGCGTTGCGGCACAGATTATAAGCGCAACTTGTCATTATTTTACGTCCAGAAACTGTTTTTTGGTCATTGCAACACACTTAGGCCAAGAAATCGTAAAGAACTTGCCACCACATGCTCGCGTTGATGGAATTGAAGCTAAAGGGCTTAATGAAGATATGGAACTGATTGTAGATCATAATCCTGTTCTTGGACGCCTTGCAAATTCAACACCCGAACTTATTATTGAAAAACTTGCAAAGACGCAGAAGAACGACTACTTTAAGTATTTGCATACGTGTCTTGTTGAGAAAAAATAAGCGCCCAGAGGGACAATCGCCGCATGCTTGTTTAGCAGACGGTCTCGAACCCTCGAATGATCGCTAACTTCTTTGCTTATGAAGGTTCATTTTAGCGAACTGCAGGCGATTGCTTTAGCCGCTTAGCAATGGGCGCTTTACGAGAGTTAGACAGGGGTTTCTTTATATAGTTTTCTTCTTTCTGCTGCTTTATAACTGATGGCGCACTAGCTAGTTTTTTGGCTATTTTTGAGGTACTTATTTTCGTTCATTCCATTCTTCCTTACGGTTTTGCTCGAGACGAGATTATTTTTTCGCTGCGTTACAAAAATGCTAATGGAACTTAAGATAATGGTGGTGGTAATGACGATATAGGTTATTTTGGCGATGAAATCTGCTCCTGTGATATTTGCTTGAATGGCGAGTTGAGCGATCGCAGCTGCGGCAAGTCCGCGTGCGAAAACTACGTTGATAAGATTTTGTTCTTCATCTGTGCCTTTACCCAAAATTAGAATAGATGCTCTACGAGAGAAGAGGATTGCTATCCCTAGTATTGCTCCGAGGATGAGGGCTTTATGATTGGATAGATCAATTAACACTCCTACATAGACAAAAAAGAATGTCTTGAGAAGAAATGATAGTTGGTGATAAAAATATTCTTCTGAATGCGTCGTTACTGTACTTGATGAAGTATTTTCCTGGTGTGTTACTTTACGGATAAGATTCTCTATTTGCTTGGCATTTCTAATTATAATTCCAAATGTTAGTGCGGCTATGGCTCCGTTTCCTCCCAGGTATTCAGCGACAACATAGAGGAGAAGGAGGTAGGCAATGGTAATCATGTAATTATGCTCTTTGAGTACCTTTTTGACGATTGCTATCCAGATTGCTCCAGCGATGATTCCAAGAAAACCCGCGACAGCAAAAAGGGTAATTATCTTTGCTATAACGATCTGGATCTGGAAAGTTCCTAATTTGGTAAGTTCGATTATGGTTAAGGAGAAGACGATGGAAAGTATATCGGTGAGAGCTGATTCAAATGTTAGCAATGAATATATCCTTTGTTTGACATTGAGCTGTTTTAAAATAGGGATGACGAACGCAGAACAGGTTCCTCCAAGAATAAAGCCTGTAAGGAGTGATGCAAGAAGAGAGAACCCAGCGAATACCATGACAAGCGCGACAATGCTTGTGGAGATGGTGAAATTAAATAACGTTAGTTTTACGCTGGGGCCGAATTCTTTAACAAATGCTGATAGGCCAATATTGAAAGCACCGTCAAAAAGGAGGATAATTAGGGCGAATGTGGTGAAGATAGGTGCTAAACCAATGAGGTGTGATGGCTCAACGTATCTTAGGACGTAGGGACCGATTACGAATCCCAATATGATGAGGAAAAGAACATCTGGGATTCTAAATTTGCGGAAAATGAATTCTGCAAAAAAGCCAAAGAAAAGGATTACCGCAATACCCAGGAGTACGAAGGCGACATCTACCACAATTGAGTGAAGGGAGGAGTGGGTTATATATCTTACGGCTCTGTAGAAAATCTCTCGCGAACCGCCAGAGACTCGACTTTTTTCGTAGGAGTCTCTGATGGCGCTATGCACCCGTAGGGTGCGACCCCGCATAACGCGCTTGATTCATTATCGCAGAAAAAGTCGCCTGAGGTCGCTGGCGGTACTTTTTCTACAGAGCCGTATCTTACGGATCACATAAGAATGGCAGGATTAATGGAAGGAAAGCGGGCCCGGTGAGACTGTCAGTGTAAATCTTATGATATTACAGATTTGAACTCACGACCCTCAGCTTAGAAGGCTGATGCCCTATTTGCCTTGTTGACAACCAGGCTAGGCTACGGGCCCTTGGTTCTTCCTTTTAGTTGGCAACTTTTAAATATTTCGTATGGAGTGATGAAAAAATGGGTGAATTAATTTCGTATGTGGCGCGGCCGGTTGTGGCAAAAGGCCTGAATTTGCAGGCTACTTTTGATTCTTGTAAAATTAGTGAGTATCTTTTCTCTGATGAAAAACGTCATTTAGTTCTCTTAGAGAATTTAAAGTTGGATTTTGATTTCAAGCGGCCTTTGGTTTTTTATCCTGGCTGCGGGGTTGATATTGTATGGTTTTTGCAGGTAATGGAGCGAGTTTTTGATAGTCCAGAAGTGGATGTGCTTTTTTTAGATCAAGATTATGTGCAAGGAACGATTGAAACGGTCTTGGATGATATTGGTGTTTCATTTGAGCGACAGGGTAATGTGCTTCATTTTTATTATTCGGGACGGTTATTTCATCTGACGATTCGTCAGGCGGATGTGTTTTCTGACTGGAAAAGTGTTCCCGAATATGATATGTATTTTGAGAGAGCATTTCGGCTGATGCGTGATTTCGCATCTGAGTATGAGAAACGGGTGGTGGAGAAATTGCATCCCGGGGGGGTTTTGATAAGTGATAGCGGGTATAAGGATTATGGGCTTGAAGAAATCCCTGTCGCTGGGGAGATTAGCGCGTATGGGGAAATGATTGTGGGAAAGAAAAGATGATCATAAAAAATCTTACATCGGAGCTGTTAGCCACTTAACGTAGGCATATAAAATTACGGACATGTTGATCATGCGCATGTTGACTTGGTATGCTCGCTCGACGCCTTTTTGGATAAGTAGGGCATTATGGCGAATGGTTTCTGCTTCTTCAAGGTGATTTGCAGGAATACGACGCTTGAGGTCAGTATAGCTTATTTTTTTCAGTTCTTCTTCAAGGGTATAGTGGAAGAGAAAGCCACGGTCGATACTTTCGATGAGACCCTGGACCTGAGCTACTTGGCCTTCATTTATGATGTCCATAAACTTGAATCCAAAGTCGTCGTTGCGCAGAATTTTACGAAAGATTTCTTTGAGTTTCTCGTTGGCCCGTACTTTGTCCTCGTTGCTGCGTAGCCTATTAAGGCTGTTTAGCAGTGGTGTAATTTCGGCTAGGAACTGTTTTTGCCAGTTGGCAAGGTCGTAGACGTAAAGCAGGCTATTTTGGAGAGGAAGTGGTATTTCACGTAAGATTTGAGCCGACCTTATTAAGTTTGCAGATTCATGAATTTCATTTTTTTCTGCAATCATAATGTCTACTTTTTGGACCGTTGGCTCAATTAACGGAAGCGCTTGATCTATGAGAGTTTTGTCTGTGTCTGAGACCAGAAATTCAGTGAGAAGCTCGTGAAGCTTTGCCTCATTAACTGGATACGGTGTCTTTTGCTTTAATTCACGCATTAAATAGACACTTTCAAGGTCAGCAGCTTTTGGTGCGAGTTGATTGAGTTTATGGATATAGAGCATGTTTTTCACCGGCGGGTTAGTTTATCGGATTTGCCACAATAAGGACAGTGTAAGTTATAGGTTACGTTAGCTTTATTCTCGTCTACTCGGAATTGATATTTGCAGCGACCACATTGGAAGGCAACGTGATCTGCAGCAGGGAGTTTTGCTGTTTTTGTGGGGATACTTGGCTCACGTTGATTCTTTTTGGTGGCATTTAGACATGTGTTACAAAGAAGTAAGTTCCCTCCTGATGGTTTGGGGTATAAGCGTACTTGATCAAGCGGTACTGCAGTTTTACATTTCTCACAGGTTCTAGATTTCCGAATGTCCATCATTTCACCTTTTTAGGTCGTATACGGGCTTGTTATTGGGAGGACTATTTAAACATACCTCTTCGGCAAAACCATGTTTAGTGAGGATAGATAATTTAATGGTAAGCTTTATAATTATTCCAGGATCCTAAATTTGTATGAGACTTGAAGATCGGTATGATTCTTATGTGATTGAAGGAAAAGTGAGAGTTCTTGATTTAGTAGATTCAAATTTGATGCTGGTTTGTTTTAAGACTGCTGCTGATTTGGCGGCTGAAGGGAAAAAACTTGCTCGGGAACATAAAGCAAAAGATTCTTTTTTTGATGTTTTAGAAAAAATGTATGGAGCTCTTGAACAGTATAGTAAAGGGTTACTGTTGGCACAGAAAGTTGATGTCAATGATCCTGAAGCGCTGTTTTTAGTGGTGTGTGTGCGATATCCTGCACTGGAACTGGATTGGCATTTGTTAGATAATATCCGCGTCAAAGTTGCCGCGGGCGGGGAATTTAAGCAAGCTGATTGGAAAAGAATTGAGCTTGCGGTGACGTTGTTTCTCAGTGCGATGAAGGGGGAGAGTGAAAAATATACACAGTAAACAATTGAGGTTTAGGCGTTGTTATAGTTTGGGTAAAAGGTACTTAACACCTATTTCTCGAATCCTATCTTTAAGTGGATGAAATAGGGGGCTTTTAACATCAAATGGCAAATCAGCTTGCCCAATATCTACATAGATATTATGCGGGTTCAGTACTTCATCTCTTGCAATCCATTCGTAATGGAAATGAGCAAGTCTTACTGTATTTTTCGTAACATCACCTGTTGATTTTGTTTCGGCTCGGATAGTACCACCAAGACCGAGACTAAAATAATCTTTATCAATAAGTATTCCTCTTCCTGTATAGTTGCGGTACTGGGGATGAGAGGAAAAAATGTTATGGGGATCAAAAAATCGTCCCTGGCCTGCAGGAGGGTAGGCATCATCAAATGAAATTTTGCTTTTTTCTTCTTGATCAAATAAACTACTGAAGGTGGGCAGAGCTTTACGTAAGGAAGGTGGTAAGTATCCTCTGGTCTTTTTTATTTCAATAGTTGTTGATTTTGGAACGCAGGCAATAATACTATCAATTGTGACTTTATGGTTATCATCTTCTACTTCAATTCTTTCGTCAGTTTCAATTTTTTCGATTTGAGGTGTAATAGTAACGGTACTAAAATAAAATTTTTGTCTTCCTATGGGTTGTGTCAGTTCTGGTAGAAATTTGTCGGTATTACCGTAGAAAGGGTTGATTTGATGAAGTGTTTTCATAGAAGTAATTATGTGAAAGAAGTTTATATTTATTATGAATGCCGAATATGAATACTAATGGTGCTAAGTTATCACTTTCGAGGAATAAATTTATGAATACTTGACTATTTTGATTTTGTATGAAATATCGTTCTGTATTACAAAAAGAATGGGATTGGCCACAACCTCTTCCCGTTGAAATTATTATTGACTTCGAGCCCGGAGATGATATCTCTCTCTTCTTTAACTTGTTTGCCCGACATTCTTATCAACTTGCAAATCCTCGTTATTTCCAAACCCAACACAAGCTCCTCTATGATGTTGATCGTGAAGTAGAATTGGATACATATTTTAGCCGTGACAACCTTGGCCTTTCCCGACTTTGTATCGATTATATCAATGACCGTGATTGCCGAACTGTGGTTAACCGCCTTCAACCTGCGCAACGTTTGATTCCAGAATTGGTTGATAATGCTTTACTCGAGAACGTCGTTGCTGCCAATGATGACTGGGAAACCCAGCAATGGAGTTTTAATGCGTATGCGTTTATGCAGCGAGGAGTGGATTTTCCAGAGTTTAGAAACGGTGATATAACAGTCAATCCGGCTCATTTTGTTGATGAAGTGATGTGGTTGTATGCGTTTGCGAAGGTGAAGCAATGATTGATGATTTCCCTGTTGGCACATTAGAGCATACAATTGCGGCTGCTCGTCAAGGGTTAGCGCGAAATGTAGAACCACGTGAATTTATCTTACAGAGGAGATTAAGGATGCTACTCGAGGGCTCATCAGACACTCCAAGTTTGAATGATGGAATGTCTTTGTGGTATACAACATTCATGCGAATAGCACATGATTTTGAAGTGTTTACATCTCAGTTTCCTGGTTTTACTGCAAATAGAGCTAACTATGGTGAGATAAAGTTAGATAATTGGGAGAAGTCAAAGCAATCAAGATCTGGAAATACAAGTTGTCTTGTCCATTCCTTTAGAAAATACCTTGATTCAAATGCCCCAAGATGGGAGACAGACAAAAATTTACATTATGTTCAATTTGGATTTGATATAGCTGGCTCAATTTGTCGCTCGGGGAACTATTGGCTCGTTTCTGTACGTTCTAATCTTGTTGCTGATCCCATTCACTTTCATACTAAAGCGGCGAGCGATTTTAAGAGTGTATCTTCATTACCCATTCCTGGGGCGAATGTCTCTTCCTCTGATCTGTTCGAAAAGTACAATTCAATCATAGGTTTATCCCAAAAAATGAAATTTGTAGATGGTGTTGAAGCAATGTATTATTTTTTGAATGCAGGAATTGTGACTTGTGAGCTTAGTCTTATGAAGGATCATCCTCATTATCAACGCTACGAAAAAGAGCCGACTACTAGAGAAGGTGTTGTTTATCCTACTTCAGTAAAAATTGTTAACACACGCCGTCTTCCTATAACTCAAGCTTATTCGGCTTTTTTCCAAAACCTTGGTGTTGCTTGCCATGGTGATGATTTTAGTTCGATAACTTAATCCAAAAATTCACTTCTCTTAATTTTCTCTGGCAAATACTTTTCGGAAATAAATGAGATTCCTTTAGATGAGAGAGCCTGAATTTCTACTTTGTTGCCGAATTCCTTCATCATTTTGAACTGACGCTGCCATTCTTTGTTTTTTTCGAACCATTCGTAATTTTGCATTTGTTTTAACCTGGCAGTATCTTGGTCGGTGAGTTTAATGAAATGATGTTTGAGATCGTAGTTGACAACGTCATCACAGGTAATTCCAATAAATTTAACACCCGGAATAGCCATTTCGCTTGCCATATGGGCAAGACTGATAGAACCGAATTTGATAACGGAATAGATATACCATCCCCAGGGGTCGTTATCGGCAAGGACGTAAATAGGAAGTCCGTGTTCATTGCTTAAGCGCTGGAGGAGACGTCTGATTCCACGTGTTGTTTGTCCCTGTGAAGACATGATTAAACAAGATTGCTTTTCCCAGAAGCGATCTTCGTGCAAACGCTCCCAAACTGCTGCCTTCTCCATGTAGAGAATGTATTTTGCATCAACTTTTTTGAATTTGATATTCTCTACATTACTTGGAATCGACCAACCACCTGAACCTAACTTAGACCAGTCGATTGTATCTCCAGAATCTTCGATAATAACTTTGCCCGCAACGGACCCCATCTTGTTCGCATTCACATGAAGTTGCTCACGAGAAAATTCTGTAATAATTTCGAGGTCTTCAATTGCTTTATCGGACTCCGTTTGTTCATCAACGACGTTAATTTTTGTATTGGGGATGGTACGCTTCGCCATGTAAAAGACGTCTCGCAGACTGGCGTGTTTTTTAACATCAAGGAGGTCTTTACAGATACGAGCGACTTCAATTGTTTGCAGGAATTTTTTTGTATGACTTGCGTTAAAGAAGTAGCGCTGGGCTTTTTTATTTCCTAAAGTTAATGTTTTTGCTTCTTTATCATACACAACATTACTAAGACCTCGAACAGAGAGTTCGATTTTTGGGCTTTCACCTTTTTTGATATCGTCAACAATGCGATGTCCAATATTTACTAATTCTTTACGAGGATCGTCTGAACCCGTGCTGCTCTTGGCGTCCAATGTTTTTTGGGTTGTGTCTTTCTTGGTTGCTTTAGCCATTATAGTTCATCCTCATTTGATTCTCTTTCTACGACTGGACTATCTTCATCAACTTCTCCTTTGAGAGACTCCATTTGTTCAATTTTTTGGACAATTGCTTCCTTTTGAACCATTTCTTGAAGTTTTTCAGTGAGAAGATGTTTATCTGCCCCTGTGAGTTTGGCGAGGGCGTCGGCAACTTCGGGGATGTATCTTTCAAAGAGATTTGCACGTTCTAGCTGACCTTGCGCTTTTTGCTTTTTGTGAACATATGCTTGGAGTTTTCGTCCAGTATCTTGCAAAGCAAGTTTAATTTCTTTGATTATTTCCGGGTAATGGGCAAGTGCTTCTTTTGATTCTGAAGTGAAAGGTACCCATACTGAAGCAATATGCAATAGGATCGTGATTGGACCAGTAGGGAGAGCTCCTTGGCTTTGCTGAAGTCCATAAGGCTTCCATGCTGTTGTTTGCACTGCTTTTGTAAGAGCACAAGCACCTTGTTGATAAAGAAGTGGTACTTTGTTGGCAAAACGTAAAACCGTGGCAAGTTCGTCTTTTGGCTGTGTACCACCGTAGGCCATTCCTACTTCTATTTGAAATGGATTACCACGGTAGACAAAGATTGGACGAGTGACTGCACAATAAAACTCGGCATTAATTTCTTTTTTAAGGCTTTTTTCGAGCAGTTCTTGACCAATTGGACTTAGACAATCCGTTGGCGGGGCAAGGATCTTAGTTTTCAGGATTCCTTTGTAAAGCTGTTCAGCCATCTCTCGGGTTACGTTTTTTGGCTCAGTTGATAGCAAAAGAGCACTATTCTCACAAATTTCCTTTGCCGTTCCATCTCCAACTTTGGAAAATTCGGTCATGAGAAATTCTTTGAGAGTTTTTGCGGCGGTTAACTCGAGCATTTTGATAAGACGGCCTAACTCTACGCCATAAGGGTGGGGCTTGATTTCCTTTGCTTCGGGCGGTAGATCATTAGTTGCTCGTGAGAAAATGAATTGTTTTGCTTCAGGATTGGTGTAAATTAAGGTACAATGAGGATTGACAATCGCGGTTTCGCGAAGATATTCGTCAACGGATTGACGTCCTTTCATGTAACTTGCTTCCATATCAATTTCGATGCGGATACCATGTTCTTTACCAATCCAGTCGAACTCTTTTTCTTCTGACACCACTGGGTCGTTGGTTTTGGTATCGATTTTAAGTTTGATCATGTCTGCTTTACTGGATGACGCAATTTTTGATTTAATCGTGGCTGGTTTACCACTTGTTAGCTGACCATAGAGTACTGCAGCTGAAATTCCAATTCCTTGCTGGCCGCGAGTCTGTGAGAGTTTGTGAAATTTAGAGCCATAGAGAAGCTTTGCGAAAATCTTTGGTAATTGTTTTTTAACGATTCCTGGTCCGTTATCTTCAATTACTACCCGGAACCTTGTTTCTTCGAGTTGGATGAGTTCGATGTTGATTTCGGGTATGATTCGAGCTTCTTCACAGGCATCAAGAGCGTTATCCACGGCTTCTTTAACGGTTGTAAGAAGGGCTTTACGTGGGTTGTCAAACCCGAGTAGATGTCGATTTTTCTCAAAGAATTCCGCTATGGAAATATCACGTTGTTTCTTTGCTAACTCCTCAGCACTCTTTTGAACCATATCTTAGAAAAGTAGCAGGTTGTTTTTAAAGATTGTGGTCAAGTGGCCGGTGAGGGAGTTTTTTGTCGACGTATACCAAAGGACTGGAATCTTCGTAGAAAATTTCTGCCCTTTGCATATACAACGGACGGGATAATTTGTATAATTAATTCTGTCCGTTGGTATATTTTGAGGCATTTATCGTTGTTAGGTTTGTATTATTTAATGATAATAGATAATTTTAGATTTCATTCTTTTATGTTGTATACATACTTAATTTCGCCTTGTTTTTTATGGGCAAAGCTGATTCTAATTGTGTTCTACACCCTTGTGTGGAGAAAATATCGGGCATGCGGTGTCATTTGAACTAGATGGTGTCCGCAGTTGGTTAGCTCCGCTCTAGCTCTCTTGTCAAGCATGGGCATTGCTTGATCAAGTATCTCTTCAATTTTGGAGTGATAGTTTTGTGGAGCAAGAGTCGTGAGATATCCCGTGATTACTTCTTTTGTTACTCTTGGACATTCTTTCATTCGAGTTTCTCTATGAGAAAAACTGCCAAATACGATTTTATCTCTTGCAAAATTGTATAGCAGCGATCCATAGGTTGTTTCAAATGAAGTGGTGGGGGAACTGTTTACAAAACTTACATTTACAAATCTTCCTAACGCTAAAACTTGATTTTCGTAGAGCACGTTGATCGCACCTGGTACGACTGCTGCTATGATCTGGTCTGTTTGGAATATTTTCATATCCAGGGAGAGTGGTCCATAGGTAAAATTGGTGTCTTTTATCGTAATTGAGTGTGGCTTTACATCAATAAACGATAATGAATCTGTTAATGGTCTTGTATGCATATCTGTTGTTTCCATTGGGCACCTCCAGAGTGATTGGCAGATAAGAGCTTTAGGATCATAAAAAAGAATACTATATGTGCTTAATGAAATATGAATTTTTCAATGATCTGCCTGGTTTTTGCTTCGTTATTGTGGGTATTCCTTTACAAGAAATATTTCGTTAAGATCAAAAATTAAACTTTTCATCTTTCACTACATTCAACCGCCAAAGAGCTGTTCTTTTTTCTTCTTTTCCAAGAATTGATAGACAGTTTTGTGCATTGATCCATTGAGGAGCATGGCTAGCGCATCGCGAGCGAGGGATACTTGCATGGTTTCACCAATAATAGAAATTGTTTTTCCGTAAATAGAGATGTGGGTTTCTGTGAGACGCTCGATTTCTTCACGCGATTTGCCACCTTTTCCGATTACTCTACCTTTAAGACGTTCCATGGTGTTTTTGTTTTTACCCGCAGCATCCTTGAGATTGATTATCTCGAGGGAGCAGTCACCATTTGATAGCAGAAGCGCTGTTTTAGGATTAAATCCTCGACCGACAGCAGTGACGATTTCTTTGGTTGTAAAGAGTTTAAGGCCGTCATCTCCCGTAATGTTTACTTCTCCTTCGGGTGTGATTTGGAGTTTTATGTCCATGGCGTTCTCTATATCCTTTTTTGTTTCACCATCTTTTCCGATGAGGACCGCTACACGTTCTTGGGGAATTTTGAGATCGTAGGAAAATTCGTCGTTTGTCATTCGTATTTACTTACCAGCGATGACTTTTAAAGGTTTTGTTTAAAAACATAATTTGAGTTAAAATGTGATTATGAGTGAATTGCACTTGGCACTCATTATTCTTGCTTGGTTATCTCCTCAAATAATCTCTTGGGATCTTCTGTTATACCACATTTTGCGAAGTAGCGACAAATATTGTTTAGGTCACGTTGGAGAAGTTCACTCCAATTAGGTGTTGTTGTAACGGTTGCTTGTGAGAAGTCGATAAAAACTGGCTCTTCGTTGTGGTTTAAGATATTAAATGAAGACAAGTCTCCATGCACTAGACCTCCTTTGTGGAGCTTTTTAACTTGCTTAATTATCTCTTTAAAGAATAGTGTAGGGTTTTTGGGTTGTGCATCTTTAAGAGGTGGCGCCGGTATGTCATCATTTCCTATTAACTCCTCAATAAGGATGTGGTTGCGCCAATCAAGGGGTTTTGGAATTCGTACTCCTGCTTTTTGGGCCTTGAGGAGGTTTTTGTATTCACGCTGAGTCCAGGCCATGATGATTTGCCGTCGATGTTTTTTAAGAAAAGCATACCTTGGATCGGTGCGGATGTAGCTATACATGGTATTAAAGTCGCAATTTTGCATTCGGTAAATTTTTATGATCATCTTCTGTGTGCCTTTTTTGGCGATGAACACATTGCTCTCTTTTCCTACTTGGATTGGTGAGACGAGATCATCAAATGCTCCCTTACTTTGAAGCTCAAAGAGGGTTCGATTCGTAAACTCGTCGAATACGCCTTTGTCTGTTTTGAAACGCTCTTGATAGGTAAGGGTGACCATTTCTACTTAGAAAGAGGATGGTCTTTTTAAAACGTTAGTTCACGAGTGTGTTTGAAGTAATGAGAGCTCCTTTTTTTAATTCTTTTTTAATTCCTATAATCCTAACTCCTATACTCTCCTGCACCCTATACCCCCAACCATAATTGATGACCATGTTTTGCTTGTGAAAAGATGGTCTCAAAGACGGCAAATGTTCCTTCAACCTGTTGAGTATATCTTTTGTAATCTAAACTCCATCCTTCTTCCATGGGACGCAGCTGGTTAGGAATACCTTCTGCATAGATTAATTTCATGGTCGGAGGAAAAGGTCGTTCCATTCGATCGTGTAATTCGAGCAAGTATGGGTAGCAGTATAGTTTTGTTCCTTCAGCAAGAATAGCACGTAGTTCTTTTTTACATTCTATCGAGAAGCGATCACTAATACGGTGTTGGATTGCTTGAAATTGAGTGAGAATATTTGTTGCTTGTATCTGCTTGTCTGTCCCATCGTATTGCTTAATTGCATACGCAAGAACTTCACGGAATTCCTCACGATAAAAACTTCGCGTTTTTTTATGAATAAAATACTCTTGTGCCTCGCATTCACCCGCTACAAATTGCGTTAACTCTTGATGTAGGTTACGTTTTATCTCAGCCAGAGGGGTTTCATTAAAAAAGTGCGTAATTACTTCCATCAGTACTCTTTTTTCAAAATTTGTTTTTCTTCCTTTGGTTGGTCTTATGCCTTGGTAGATAAAACGGGATGGATTATTTTCGCAAAACGGGTTGGCAATAAAAACTCCTGGTTTTAGGGATAAAATAGGACCTTCACCAAGGTGAATTCCATATAGTTTTTGTTCGAGGGCGGCGATATCAACTGAACTTTCAAGTGCATAAAGAGTAGGTCCAGCATTATATACTCCTGCCCGGCGTAGTGCAGCATTAGAGCCAGTTAATACACGGTTAATATTAGCAATAAGTTTATTGGGATCATTATTGAGTCCATGCTGCTGATAAATTTCGTGTGCTCGATGCTGTGCATTTCGTGGGAGTGCAGTGTGAAGAAGAAGCGAAGGGGGACTTAGAAGTTCTTGCAGACCGGCAAGGAGAGGAGTAATTTCTTCTTGAAGAGTTAGCGCCGCGTCAAGTCTTTCTAGCGAGCTTTGGATGATTCTGTAGTATTCTAAAAGTCCTCCTCTACGTGTTGCAGTAAGTTCGTACCCTGCAGCTAAAAGTGGGGTGAGGGCAATAATAGTAGCGCTACGATGATAACCTGGTTTGCACTCTGAATAGAGTGCGTTATTGCCGACAGTAGGTGCACTGATGGTAGGGTTATGGGG
>CAYIEX010000040.1:0-14202 GCA_964362485.1 uncultured Methanosarcinales archaeon
TACGCTGTATCATGAAACACGCATGAAGAAGATAATACTCGACGTACCTTCGCATGCACAGCCATAGCCTCCTTTGTCTTTAAGACAGACTCTTTCGCGGCACCAATGGTTTTAGTCTCTACATTAAAAGGATTAAGCGAGTGCTGGGTAATACAAGAATAGATATCATTTTGCATAAGCGTAGAAAAAAGAAGAAGTATAAATGTTTTTAGTCATTATCCACACGAGGTGCCAAAATAAAGCTCAGCAGCAAACGGTCAGTGACTTTATACTCGAGTTTCAAAGGATAATCGTTATTAAAATG
The DNA here is from genome assembly GCA_964362485.1 of uncultured Methanosarcinales archaeon. Classification (GTDB taxonomy): domain Archaea; phylum Nanobdellota; class Nanobdellia; order Woesearchaeales; family GW2011-AR9; genus CAMAVK01. The sequence continues at coordinate 305 of CAYIEX010000040.1, forward strand.
AAGATTGACATTCTCTGAAAGTTTACTTCCTGCACCCATCTTCTTGAGATATTCGAGTGAATATTTAGCTTTATACTTGTCAGTACCTTTCGTAGTAATTGTGACTGCATCGCTGGGTTTAATCTCAATTAAAGCCTTTGACAAATCACCTTCAGCTTTCACAAGGAGCTGTGTTTTATCCCCAAGTAACGTTACAGATTCTGCAACCACACTCACATCATCAATCGCTTCAACAAACATAGAAGCAGGCATTTGAATAGTAAGCGGAAACTGCAAATCGGGAACTCGCTGTTCTTTCTCATCCAGCTCTAGAGTTGGGATAGAAAACGAACGAACCGTGTTGCTCTTAAGTTCAATACGTAATTTATTATCCTCTGTTGTCTCTAAAGTAACCTGATCATCACCCTTTGCTCGGCGAAGAATTTGTTTCAAATTATTAAGATTAATAGCTACTTGTTCTGGTTTCTTGACACTATATTCAACAAAACTGCTCGAGAGAAGTTTGAAAATAACCATCGCTACATTTGCCGCATCCATGGCTACCAGTTCAAGTCCATCTGAGTTAACTTTAAACTTTGCTTCTGTAACAAGATCAGAAATAATACTAATACTATCTTTAAAGAACCGTGGTTCAGCTAAAACGAGTTTCATGCTCATTTCTGAGCTGATACCATTTATAAGGATTATTGTAAAGAAGTGCTAGGATTAAATAATATAATTACCTTAGTGATAAATCACACATAAAGTAATCAAAATTGAAATTAAAAAATGAAAAGAAAAAACTCTTAATTCATGATGAGAAAGCTTTGCTTAATCAATCTTTAGTTTCTGACCATCCTTCATAATGTGGTTATTCTTGTAACCCAAACTTTCAGCAAGTTCAACCAACATCTTTGCTTTATCAGCCCCTGCGTGGGCAGGGATAATATGCTCAGGACGCACCATATCTAAAAGATCACGATGATCCTCGCGTGCTGCGTGTCCAGAAACGTGAACATCACGAAAAATTCGCACACCCTTAGATAGTAACGCTTGCTCTAAAACATCACGATTCTGTTGATTCAGCTCAACCGGGATAACCGAACAGCTAAAGACCACAATATCACCAGGATCAAACTTAAAATTAAGTTCACCCCGCGCCATCTTAGAAAGCATTGCTTTAGGTTCACCCTGATGGCCAGTACAAACAATGAGATACTTATCTTTGCCCGTTTTTTGAATCTTTTCGAGAGCTTTTTCAACCTGATCACGATAACTCATAAAAAGAGCGTCTTTCTCAAAATTAACAAGATCAATTTTTTCAGCCGCTTTTACATACTTTGTAAGGGACCTTCCCAAAAAGATCACTCTTCGATTCAATTTCTTGCCCATCTCAATAATACTTTTTAACCGTGCAATGTGAGATGAAAAAGTGGTTACAATCATCGCTTTGCCTTGTGAATTAACACCAAGCATAACATCTTGTAACATCTGTTTTGCAACTGACTCCGATGGCATCTTACGATATTCGTGAGCATACAAACATTCCATAATCAAAAGCTTGATACCTTCTTTGCCCAGTTCCTGTAATCGCTCAAAATTAGGGCGTTTTCCAATCACAGGATGCAAATCAAACTTATAATCATTAGCATACATTACTTTTCCATACGGAGTGTGCAGTACAACGACTGCGGTGTGAGGAATAGAATGAGTAACATAGACAAACTCAGCCGTAATCTTTGGACTCACTTTATACGAAGAATTAAGGTTCACTGATAAAATCCGGTTCGGACTCTTAATTCTCTCATCATAGAAAATGGTCTTTAGTACCTGGGCCGTATAGGGAGTACAAATAATTGGCACATTAGGAAAAAGAGATGCCGCAAATGGAATCGCCCCAATATGATCCAAATGCGCGTGGCTGGGAATAATTGCTACCACTTTTTTCTTCCAGTCTTCCATCAAGTTATAATCGGGAACGGCCTGGGCGTGCAACAATTCTTCATACGTTTTTGAACTAGCATCTTCCCGATCATCACCAAAACGAATATAATTTTCCATGGAAAGACCCATGTCTAAAATTACAACTTCGTCATCAATTTTAATAGCAACGCTATTACCGGCAGTCTTGGTATAACCACCAATGGTACATACTTCTATAGTCATTCTTTACTACACCTTATTGGTTTTTAAGCCAAACAACAAAGTACTAATTTCCACCACAATTACAAGAATACGCAGGTACCCTAGTAATTGTAGGTCATTTGGCTGAGAGTCGCAAATGCGACTTTTGGATCATGATGAGTTGCAAAAAGTTTTGGTCAAAACTGCTTGTAACCGTATTTGTATATGATTAAAGAAGAAAAAGAGCCCTCCTTTAAAAAACTTTGGCGTAAAGCCAGAAAATGATGGAATTGGCCCCAAAATTAAAATCAGAGCTTAAATAACCTCTTTTTTCTTCAGAATGAAAGTAAACAATACCCATATCGAAATAATACCTAGAACAATATATCCAAAGAGATAAGGATTTGACTGAAACGGAAGCGTTACATTCATCCCATAAAGACTTGATATCGCTGCAGGAATACTGACAAAGATAGTAAAAATAGTTAAAAATTTGATGCTCCGATTAAGCTTATTAGAAAGAATAATCGAGTATACATTCCGGACATTGGAGATTGTCTTAAGAGAAGTTTTACATAAGTTTAAACCTTGCTGCGTTTCAACAGTCAAATCCTCAAGAGTAACCTTCTCATCCTCACTAAATTTAAGCTTCTTAACAATTTTAGTATACAAAATATTGGTGTAAAAATAAGTTGACACAAGATTATTCAAAAAATCTTCCTGCTCTAGCAACGTTTCCATATCATCTTCACTCAATTGATTAGGATCCCTTTTCTTGCTCTGCACGTTTTTAACAACCTTAACAACCGATCGCTCCGCGGCATCATTAGTGAGCATGAACAAGTTAATTAAAAATTTCAGTTTTTGTGTTGTAGGAATGTTCGATTTTTCAATTGATGAAAGGAGAGTTAATTCTTCTTTAGAGATTGTAAGAATAAAATCATCACCCAAAATCATCAAAATGGTAACGAGCTTGTTAGGCTGGCTCGAGAGAACTTTAGCGAAGATGTATGTTCTATACTCATACATATCAAGACGCGGAAGCTCATTATCATCAAGTCCTTCTTCCACAAGGTCTGAGTCCAGTTTATACTCTTCAGTAAGCCGACTCAACTCAACTTGATCCGGGTTTACCACATATACCCAGCACCCTTTTTCAAATTGAGGAATAATCTTAAGGGATTTTGAGGTAATTGTACGCTTGAAGAAGGTGATCATGAGCAGAGGTAGATTTTGATTGTTTATAAACGTTTTTTAAAAGTGGTGAGATAATAAAATTCCACAGTAAGTGCTAAAAAAATGTGGACGGCAGGGATCGAACCTGCGTAGGCACTAAGCCAATAGATGACTCGCGAAAAGAGATTGATCTCTTTTGCGCGCAAATAAAGTTTGTCGCTTTATTTCGCGTATAACGAGTTTAGTCATCGCACTCTATTGAGCACTCATCACTCAAATGCCTTGAGTCTATCCCGTTTGACCGCTCCGGCACGTCCACGTGTAACGTGAAGTGACGGTTCCGGAAGCTTACTTCCCGTACCGGCACGTCCACGTTAATAAGAAAAATAAAGATCTCTTTTATAAAACTTGCCTAGAAGTTTTTCTCCTGATATACAAATGATAGTATTATATCCCCACAACCGTTAAATACTTCTAAGATCTTAAACACAGTATGGATGCCAATGATGATCCGCGAGCAGTCTACGCCATAATAGGAGTGGTAGCAATGACCCTTGCAATGGCCGCAGGGCCGATCCGGAATATATCTGAGTGGGCCGAACAAAAGAGAAGAGAGCCGCAGATTAATTACCAACCACACATAAACGAAATTAAAGCTTCTGCTCACCTTGCAGGTTATTTCCCGCTTCGAGGATATGACTTTAATAAAGATGGCTTACTTGATAAAGTAGAACAATACACTCACGGAGCGCCCCGAATTCCATGGGGCACATGGCATGAAATAAAAAGCAATCACTCTTCGTATCAAGCGTTGCAACAGGAATACGCAAGACGATTTTAGCTTCCTACTTCAAACTATTCAACTGCCCTTCAATCTCACGTAATTGCGCTTCCAATTCATCAAGCTCATTCATTTCTTTAGGTGGAGCTGCTTCAACTTTAGCGGGCGGAGCTTGCCTAGGAGAGGGTGTCGAGCGTGGCATTGGCGGTGGAACACTCTGTCTAACCGAAGGGGGCATACGTGGTGTTTCCACAGAAACCTCCTCATCTGCCTCAACATGCTGTTCCTGATGGACCTCTTCATCCTTAAAAGCAGGTTTGAGTTTTCCCTTCGGAAAATGCTTCTTCAATTTATTATCAATAAGAGAATTAATCTCACGAACTTCTGTCTTCAAGCGAGTGAAAAGAACAACCTTCTCATCTTGGATCTTGCGAAACTGCTCATAACCTTGCATAAAAACAATAATCTCACGTAAACCCTCAAGTAGATCTTTGCGTAAAGCAGCTGGGTCAGCGAGTTGAATCATATATTCAGGTTCTTTTTCAGCAGCATGTCTAGGAGTTGCTTTCTGCGCTTTAGATGCAGGTGCTGCTTTCTTTTTTGTAGGAGCCATTCTCTATTGGAACTGTTCAGGTTCACTCAATGATTGATCCATAAAATCAATCTTTTTCTCGACTTCCGAGATTGTATTTTGCCACATTTCAAGTTGATGATCCTCTTCAGCTTTAAGATCATGGATCTTTGCAAGTGTATCTTTTGCTTCATCTAATTTCTTGCGGACAGCACGAACAACATTAAGGACCTCTTCGTAATCATCAATTTTAACAAAAACAGGCATACGTTCCATTTTATTCCCTCACTCTAAAAAGTACACGATCAACAGCTTGCAGACGATCATGAGCGCTCTTAAGTGACCGTCGTACTTTTTCATAATTTTCTTCTTCATTAAACTCCGAAGTATCTAAATGTCGGTTTGTTGCATCAAGCGCATGAATGTCTTTACGCAACCCTTCAATTTCAGCTAAAAGTTGTTGGTACACTTCAACCCTTACAAAATGAGGTTTGGGTGCCACAAAGCGTGAAGCACTAACTTTAGGTACAGTAGGTCTACTTGACCGTGAAGGTGCTGAAATAGGTTCCCCCATACTTATAGAATCGGCAACAGCAGCACGAATATCATCTGATCCAATAGCACGGGAAGAAGATTCGCTCATTGGAAACTGGAGAGCTTTCTCATCTATCACCCGACCCTCAGGTAAAGGTACCCGGGGGACTTTCTTTTTACTTCCAAACAACCATCCCATAAACCCAAGTAAGAGAAACCGCGTTTAAAAAGTTTATGGAGTATTTAATAATAGTAAATAAATCCTTTCTAAGCTATAGTCCGCAAGATATATAGCGAAGTAGATATTAGGTGAGGTCATGAAATGGTGGGGACTCATCTTAATTTTAATAATAATCGTACAAATACCCACCGTATTATCCGTACTTACTATAAATGAGATTTTTGCCAAACCAGATAATGGCAATGAATGGCTTGAACTGTATAACGACAATATGTCAGAAAACATAACAGAGTGGAATATAACCGACAACCTTAGCACCGATTCAATACAATGTTGCAGTTTCTCATCTGCGTGTAATCATTCCATCGCTCCTTTTACCTATATTGTAATTGTAGACCAAGATTCGACTGCCTCATTTCGTTTAGAACCCAATGTCTACTGTGTTGACGATAACTCCATTGGTAACGGCCTTGGTGACACTAGTGACACAATTACCATTGCCAAAGGTGAATTATTTCACAGCATAACATATGATGACCAGAACCCAGTCACACCAAATTATACCTATGAACGCCGCGAAGACAACTCTTGGGCAGAAAGTCTGACCCCAGGAGGAACACCACTCTTGCAAAACAGTGTTTGGAATGCAAGCACAAGTTATCGAAATCTACAAATAAATGAGATTTTAGTAAACCCGCTCGGAGCCGATGACGAGCACAATCCAGCAGGAGAATGGGTTGAATTATACAACAATGGAAGCAAAAGCATTGATTTACGCTCGCTTTACTTCTTAGATAGTGTGGGAAATAAACTCCCTGTTACCTCCACCAACACAGAACCAGGCCTCGTACTCTGCCCAGGTTGTTTTGTACAAGTATTCAGAGATGGAGACAATGACTTTTCGCTTAATAACGGAGAGGACACATTAACTCTTTTTGCTCATAAAAACAACAGAGATATCTTCATCCAAGATATGAGCTACGCAAGGGCCACAGAAGGTGTAAGTTGGAACCGCTTTACGGGGGGTTGGTATGAAGCAAGTCCAACACCTCAAACCCAAAACATCCGAGCGGAAAGTTGCGATTACGAACTTCAACTTACCACCAATGATGTAATTACCTCAACAGCAGACTTCAACTTGTCCATTACAACAATTCATAATAGTGGATACACAGGGAATATATCAGTAAAAGGTATAATCCAAAATGAAAATAACGAAATTACCAGAACATATAGCCCTTGGACAAATGATAAAATTATTCAAAGAGCAAGTAAGACCTATTCTCCAAATCTAGCCCAGGGAGTTTATACGATTAACTTTTGGATTGAAAACTTAGGCTGTAGTGATAGCGCCCCACAAAACAATAATATGACTCTTCCTGTGGTGATAAAGACAAGTACTGCAACAAATGCTCAAACCGAATTAACAAAATTAAAAGTGCCACCAACGGCAAAAAGGGGACAAATCATTACGGTTGAATTGTCGGTTCACAAGGGGAGTACAAAAGAATCACTGTTAAAAATATGGTTAGAACAGCAAGGAAAAAAGATTTCTCCCATAAGCGAAGTAAAGCTCGAACAACAAAACCAAGATTACTCACTAAAAGTACCACTCGTAATACCATGTGACGCAGATGAACTCGAAGGAAAAATAAACATTGAAGGCATAGGTGTTGATGAGAAGGAAGAAATAAAGATTGCCGGAAGTACCGCTACCTGCAAGACTACAACTCTTGAAGATACAAAGACTGATTCAAATAAATCTAATGAAGTAATAGAACCAATCGACATTCCCGCAACGATAACGCCAGGTGAAAATTTTATCATTACGGCACGTCTTAACAGTGAACAAGAAAACACATATCAACTCTGGGCATACTTGTATCGTGGCTCCCACTGTTTTTCATGTAACAATAACACGTACAAGCCAGAAGAAAATAGTATTATAATTAATACTAAGCCAAATTCTGCCGAAATAATCACTATCCCTTTAGCGCTAGACTTGCTCCAAACCGGCGACTATAAAATCAAATTAAAAGCTGTGCGCGATGGTCGCAAAACCCCTTTCGAAATAATCTCGGACATTAAAGTAGTCCAACCACCCCCACCAACATCAGCAACTACCTACCCAGAATCAGTCATAAAGCAACAGTACGGAGGCGAAGGATTTGTAATGTATGAAACAAATTCCTATAAAACAAGACACTTTATCCCCTATTTTATTGCTATAGCCTTATTTTTCCTTTGTATTACATTTATTTTTCTTAAAAAAGAATAAATAGAGAGTAGAAGACACAAAAGGCTTAAAAAGCTCGGTGAGTTTGGACAAGTATGACCATCCTATTTCGTACCGTTATTGAAGTGTTAGGCAAACCGCAAGAACATGTAGAGAATACCCTTAAAGAATATATTAAAAACATAAAAGCCTCAAAAAAATATACGATAAAACAAGAGGACTTTAATCAACCACAAAAACAAGAGAAACAAGAACTCTGGGCTGCATTTGTTGAACTCGAAATTGAAACCGAGACAGCAGGTGATATCTTCAATTTCTGTTTTGATTTTATGCCAAGCGTTATTGAAATTATCGAACCACAAGAGCTTATTATTGGGGATGTAGAATTCGGAACCTATCTTAATGATCTCCAAACACGATTGCATCAAGTGGATATGGTTGCAAAACAGCTCAAAGCCGAAAATGATCTTCAAAAGAGAAACGTATCATTACTTTTACGTAACTTTGTTTCCATGCTCCTCACTAAAAACAATCTAGACCTGCCAACTTTGGGCAAACTCACAGGTGTATCCGAACAAGAATTGGGTGATTTCTTAGATTACCTAATCGATCAAAAGATTGTCGATTTAAAAGATGGAATTTATTATCTTCTCAAACAAAAGGAGGCATGAATGGATTCAGAGAGCAAAAAAGTCGAAGCAGTTCTTTTTGCAGTAGGAAAAGAGATTAGTACCGAACGTATCGCCAGTCTTTGCGGATTAGAAGTTCCACAAACAGAAGAAATCATCGTCGCCCTATCTCATGAATACGCCGCAAAAGACCACTCGCTCCAAATTGTCAAAAAAGAAACAGGTTGGAAGCTCACCGTTCGAGATGAATATGTACCCCTTGTTAGCTCGATTGTAACAAGCACCGAGCTTGACCGTCCCCTCATGGAGACCCTTGCCGTAATTGCGTGGAAATATCCAATTTTGCAATCCGATGTTGTCAAACTGAGAAGCCCTGCCGCCTACGAGCACATGCGTGAGCTTGAAACACGAGGCCTTATTGCAAAAGAACGCTCCGGCCGTACCTACAAACTAAAATTAACACCTAAATTCTTCGAATATTTTGACCTGCCTTCTGCCGAAGCCAAGCAGGCTTTCTTAAAGTTAGTACCTGCAGAACTCCTCCAAGAAGGCGAGGAAGTATCAAAAGAAGCTGATGAAGTCGAGCGCCTCTTGGAACTCGAAGGGAAGGAAACCGAAGCGAAATCCGAAATCGAAAAAGCCATGCATGAAATGAAAAAGGATGAAGAATCATAAAGCTTGGAGATAACAGAGCAAATTCTGACCAGCACGTAGTATTTCTTCTTTACTTTTATCGTTAATGAAATGTAATGTTTCCCATGTTTCACGTAATACTATGGGATTGTGGAGGAGTTTTATAACTTCACCTCGAGTCTTTGGATACGTGCCTGTCTCAGCATAGATTTTGATCGCAAGCAGCATAAAAGTATGTTTAAAGAGTTTCCAAAATTCTTTACGCATCTTTCGCACTGACTTATGCGAATTCACAAGATAAATTTGGAGCGACGCTTTTTGTTTTTCAATTTCCTGACCAAATAATTGTCCTGCAGCTGCACGTTTTGGATACTCCTTTTTTTTGAGGATATCTTTGCCAAATAAGACTTTAGTTCGAAAGGCATTCGAAAAAGCAAAAGTTCCTGACCCTGGAGCAAGAAAGTCATTTTTTTTGATAGGGAAAAAATGAAAATGATCGTCGAATTTGCTTCCTTTCAGATATGCCTGAGCACCGGCGAAATGACTAATTGGATCTTTTTCATAAACAAGAATAATATCACAATCGCTGTGGCCCTCAATCCAGGGATCACCCGCTGCTACAGATCCATGCAATACCATAGACAAATAATCCGAAGTATCTCTTATAAGCCAGTCATGGAATCGTTTGAGTTCCGGTTTCCAAGTAGTAAGCATACAAAAGAGAAGGAAGAGGGATTTATTAAGATTACCAATCTTTTCCAATTACACCTTCCCCATTCCACACCCACAATCTTTATAAATACTCAAATTCTCTCAAAAATACCAATTTATCGTCGATAAAAGAAAACAACATGACCACGCCAGAAGCACCCCCAAAACCAGCTCAGGACCGCATCATTACCAGACTTGTCGAAGAAGAAATGAAAAAAGCGTATGTAAATTATGCTATGTCTGTTATTGTTGGGCGGGCTCTCCCTGACGTTCGTGATGGCCTTAAACCAGTTCATCGCCGTGTTTTGTATACCATGTACGACATGGGTATGTTTCACAATAAACCATTCAAAAAATCAGCCCGTATTGTTGGAGACTGTATGGGTAAATACCATCCTCATGGTGATTCAGCAATCTATGACACCCTCGTACGTATGGCTCAGAATTTCTCATTACGCTACCCATTAATTGATGGCCAAGGAAACTTTGGTTCAGTTGATGGAGATCCCGCTGCAGCAATGCGTTATTGTGTAACAGGAGACACCCTTGTAATAACTGAAAACGGACTTACACCTATTAGCGAACTCTCAACTCAGGAAGACATCAACCTCAAGATCCTCTCCAAAGACAAAAAAATCCATAAAGCTTCAAAATGGTTTAATTCCGGGCAACATCCCACTCTTAAAATTACAACACAAAAGGGGTATTCTCTTACAGGAAGCCATAATCATCCAGTTTTAACGCTAATTTTGGATGAGTTTGAAAATCCTAAATTAAAATGGACTTTATTCGAAGGTCTTAAAGAAGGAGATATTGTTGTTCTTGATCGAAAAATAGACAATTTCTGGCCAAAACAAGCATTGAACTTACGCCCATTTTATCCTACCAACAGCAACAAAATACTGCCCATCTACTTAGATGAGGACCTTGCGTTTATTCTTGGCTCACTCGTTGCTGAAGGGTCGCTTGCCCCCCATAAAATTGAGTTTTGTAATACTGATAAAGTTTGGATTGGTGAATTCCGTGAGCGATGGGCCAGAGTCTTCCCCGATAGTACGCTCCATCTATTTGAAAAGAAACCAAGCTCCTACGGTAAGAAAAATTATTTTCGCTTAGAGTGCCACTGCCTCAAAACGATTGAATTTTTGCACAATGTAGGGTTGACATCAACTAAATCGCCTTTGCGCAGAGTGCCAAAGCTAATTTTCCAATCACCAAAGCAAGTTGTTGCAACTTTCTTAAAAACATACTTTGAAGGTGACGGTACAGCTACATTTTCAAGTAAGATGATAGAAGTTGGATGTTGCTCTAAAAGTGAGAAGCTCCTTCAAGAAATTCAAATTTTATTACTTCGCTTTGGAATCGATGCTACAAGACGTTATGACAACTACAAACAACTGTGGAAACTCTACTTACGAAGCCACCAAAGTAGATTACGGTTCTATAAAGAAATTAATTTCCTTTCAGAGCAAAAAACTCGTAAATTAGAATACATTGTCCAAACGTATACAAAAGAATCTACTTTGACTGACTTTGTTCCTTTTATTTCTGAGTCTATCAGAAATACAACTAGTTCTGAGTTTGTTCATAAACATAATTTTGATCGCTACAACAACATGGCTGAAAATTACCAACAAGTATGCCAATTAGTAGAACAAGAGACAGATGTGGACTATACAAGAATGTTTGAGTATCTCCTACAATGTCATTATCTCTTCGAAAAAATACAAACTATCCAAGAAGCCGGTCTCCAGCAAGTTTTTTCAATTAAAGTAGAAAGCCAATGCCACTCGTTCATTTCCAATGGATTCATTAGTCATAATACAGAAGCACGTCTCAATCGCTTCGCCGAAGAAATGCTTGCAGATATCGACAGAAATACGGTTGATTTCCAAGACAACTTTGATGGTTCAATGCAAGAACCAAGTGTATTGCCCAATAAAGTTCCAAATCTTCTAGTGAACGGTTCTTCCGGTATTGCGGTTGGTATGGCCACCAATATCCCCCCACACAACGTAACCGAAGTAGCAAATGCCATTATTAGCACAATCGATAAACCTGATATATCTACTGAAGATCTTATGCGTATTATTCCCGCACCTGATTTTCCAACCGGTGGTGAAGTTCATTGCGGCGGGGCACTTTTGCAAGCGTATACCAAAGGAAAAGGTAAAGTAACGATCAAAGCAGTAACAAGCATTGAAGATGACCAAATTATTATCAGCGAAATCCCTTATCAAGTCAACAAAGAAGAGATGATCGAACACATTGCAAGTTTAGTTCGTGATAAAATAGTACTCGGGATTCGTAATATTAACGATGAATCAGATCAGGAAGGAATCCGAATTGTAATTGATCTCAAAAAAGATGCTGACCCACAAGTAACTCTTAATCAACTCTTTAAACACAGCCGGCTTAAAGTATCATTTGGAATCACCTTCCTCGCCCTTGTCAATAACGAACCTAAGATCCTTGGGCTCAAAGAGATTATTGCCGAACATATTTCACACCGCAAGATAGTCATTCGACGTCGTACTCAATATGACTTAGAACAAGCGCAGAAGCGACTCCACATTTTAGAAGGATTGTTAATTGCCATTGATCATATCGATGCCGTTGTCCAAGGGATTAAAAGAAGCAAAAACGTAGAAGAAGCACGTGATTTTCTGATCAGTACATATACTCTAACCGATATTCAAGCCAAAGCAATCTTAGAGCTTCGCTTACAGAAACTTGCTGCTCTTGAGCAAGACAAAATTCGTGAAGAACACCTTGGACTTCTTGGTGATGTCAAATCATATCAAGAGATACTCGCATCGGAATCAATCGTTCTTAATTTAATTAAAGAAGAACTAGAAGAGATAAAAAAGGTGTATGGAGACAAACGTCGTTCAAAAATTGTCATTGGTGGAGAAGATGATGATATTGATTACGAGGAACTAATCGAAGAACAAGAAGTAGTTGTAACCATGACTAATTCCGGTTACATTAAACGATTACCCCTCGACACGTATCGAACTCAGAAACGCGGTGGGAAAGGTGTTCGTGCAGCAGGGATGAAAGAAGAAGACTTCATCGAGCGCCTCTATGTAGCTTCAACGCATGATTACTTGCTCTTCTTTACCGATCAAGGTCAAGTACACTGGCTCAAAGTATACCACATCCCCGAAGGCTCACGTGAAGCAAAAGGAAAGCATATTGCAAATCTTCTCACCATGCAACCCAATGAAAAGATTACTGCAATTATCCCTGCTCGTGATTTTTCACAAGGCTATCTTTTCATGGTAACCAAGCAAGGCACAGTTAAGAAAACCGCACTCGAAGAATTCTCAAGACCACGCCGGGACGGCATTCGTGCCATTAATTTAGAAGAAGGTGACTCTCTGGTGGGCGTAAAATACACAACAGGAGACAAACAGATCCTTCTTGCCACTAAATATGGTGCCGCTAACCGTTTTGAAGAATCAGATGTACGTTCCGTCGGCCGAACCGCCATTGGTGTTCGAGGTCTTCGCCTCGACGAAGGCGATGAAGTCGTGGGCATGATTGCTGCTGAAGAGGGAAAACAAATCTTAACTCTCACCGAAAAAGGCTATGGTAAACGAACAGAGATTAGTGAGTACCGCCTTTGTAACCGCGGTGGAAAAGGTGTAACCAACATTAATATCACAGATAAAAACGGACCAGTTACCACAATCATGCTAGTAGACGGTTCTGAAGAGTTAATGCTGATTTCTAAATTTGGGGTTGGAATTCGGATCAAAACCTCTGAAATTGGACTCATTGGAAGATCAACCCAAGGAGTTCGTGTCATGCGTTTGGCTGAAGGCGACACGGTAGCCGCTTGCGCCAAGATAGTAGTAGAAGAAGGAGGAGAAACGGCAGTTAATGAGACAATTGAAGATGGTGGAGAAAATCCATGAATGTTCTAATTCTTGTAAGCCCCGGGCTTGAAAATATCGGTAAAACTGAAATTCAAGAGTATGAAGGCAAGCAGAATAAAAACAATACTTTTGCCCTAAGCCCAGAACAGTTGAGCCAGTATTGTAAACACGCCCAAACGCCACGACGCATAATTGTAGTCGTAAGTGAAGCTGCATCAATAACAGAGCTAAATGTGGATAAAGTGCCGTGGAGCAACTTCCTTCCAACCCCATGTGTCCTTAAATTAGTAGTAGAAAATGTCAAAGGGCAGGACAATCGAAGCACGCTGAGCCGCGAACTTCTCCCTCTTCTTCTTCCCGCACTTGAGAAAGCAGGCCTTAAAGCAACCCTGGAAATGAAAAAGACAGATAGTACCTTAATTCTAGCAAAAGAAGAGCATGGTTATGTACTTGGCCTCG
>CAYIEX010000041.1:0-14025 GCA_964362485.1 uncultured Methanosarcinales archaeon
AGGCAAACTTATCTAAGAGACTTTGAAATAGACGTAAATTTGGCAAATAATAAATAACACCAAATTTACTATTTTTCAAAGTTCTCTATAATAAACTATTCCCGTAGCATGTATTAATTGCCAAGGATGAGCATTCCTGAATAAGGAAGTTGTTAGAAAATGAATATGAAAGAAAATGTGCTTATGGATCTGGGACTGTCGCAAAATGAATCTAAAATCTATTTAGCGCTTCTTAATCATGGTGCCGCGAATCCTACGGTGATCGCCGAATTAAGTGGAATCCATAGGGTTAATGTCTACGATAGTTTAGCAAAGCTTAAGGAAAGAGGATTAGTGAGTGAGATTACTCATGCGGGCAAACGCCAGTTCCAAGCCGCTCAGCCTGAAGCACTTAAAAATATAATCCGAGAAAAGGAAATCAAACTTGACAAAATTTTGCCGGAATTGCAAATGGCGGGCAGATTGGCTACGAGTCAACAACATGTACAAATCTATGAAGGCTATGACTTTATTCGAAACTTATTCCTCCACTTCTTGGAAGTAAATGAGGATATATTAGCACTTGATATCCCAAAATATGTGGTTGTTAACATGGGTACTTTCTTTCAAGAAGTAATTCACAAGCGGCGGGCTGAACAGCAACAAAAGATGTATCACATTTATAATCAAGACGCTATTGACAGAATAGAGTTCTTAAATAGCTTGCCGTACACACAGGCACGGTATCTGAATAAAGAGATATCACAAAATGAGATGACTTTAATTTGTGGAGATGAAGTATGCATCCACATTTTTTCGATGGAGACAGATAAAAAACCAATGGCAATACTTATTCGCGACAAGCATGTGGCAGATACATTTCGTCGGAACTTTTTTCTCTTATGGGAACAAGCATTGATTCCTAAGTGAGCGGTAATTTAGGAATTACTCAAGCAATATTTTGAGAAAATCAATGAGGAGATGGTGAAAAATCATTAAACCTTGAGTACGGGGGCATAAAATGTTTGTATTTCTTGCCAACTTCCATCAACTTTTTTGGCGAGTGTGTACCGTGTAACTATGTTCTTTTGGCCAATTAATTCTCTTGAATTTCTATTAAAAAGAGAAGATGATTTTGCAATGGTGTAATGGGGAGAATAATTATTTCCACAATATCTTTTTTCTATAGCTTCAAAATTATCATTAGCATGATCTCTTACCACGGCAACAACTTTTATATGTAATTGTAATAGTTCATCTGACCGCGACAATTTCAGCACTAAAGTATCTTTATCGAAATCGTCAAAACATAGTGTTTCAGTTTCATATGGATTAAAATTAATTCGAG
This sequence comes from uncultured Methanosarcinales archaeon, assembly GCA_964362485.1. GTDB lineage: Archaea > Nanobdellota > Nanobdellia > Woesearchaeales > GW2011-AR9 > CAMAVK01. The sequence goes on from CAYIEX010000041.1 coordinate 1,328, forward strand.
ATAAATTGGAAACTACGTTGCTTTCATGTTTTGGATCCATATAAAAAACGCAGAGAGTGCAGTGCAGACCCGAGCCGGGTTTGGTGATATGACTTTGCTGCAAAATAAGGTCACACAGTTCTTCATTTGGTCGGAAATAAGCAAGATATTTCATGATTTATAGAAGAATGGGTGGTAAATAAATATTTAGCACTTAGAAGAGGGATAATTGAAGAATGTGTGAAGAAAGTTTTGAGGAGAATGTTCTGTTGGAATTATTTTTTGGAAGGTTTCAGGAATTTAAGAAGAATTATTTCAGAAGAACTTACTTAATCCTTTTTGTGCAGACTCTTTAAACATCTCTTCTTCATTGTATCCAAGCACCGCAAAAATGGAGTTGACAGCTGGAATTAATTGATGTTCCAAGTAATAATCAACATCATACTCCCCCTCTTTTATTTCTTCTGGCATTTTCGCGCGATCACGTACGAGGCCACTGCCTTTTCCAATAATATAACGAATCAGCATACCTGGATGGACCGATTCGCCTTTGGCTTTCATTTTCTGGGCAACAATGACATGGGGGCCAATGGAGGTGTATTTAGTAACATCGCGAGTGAGTTGGGTTTTTAAGACTAGTTTTCCAAGAGGGATTTTACCTGCTTTGAGGTCTTTTACGATGGTGCGGACAATTTCAAACGCTTCTTTAGTTTTGTCATGCAACACCAGGCGGAGAACCTGTTCTTGTGCTTCCCGGGCAAGATCGGTTGAATTGCGCCTGACTGCTTCAAAACCGGTGATTTTAAGCGTTTCATTATCACGCAGAAGGGCATAACGCTTTTTAGCGCCTTTATCACTTCCTTTTTGAGCAACAAAAATCCCGCTTTGGTAATGACCTTCAAAATCAAGCTCCATTTGACCAGGAAGGTTTTTGTTAATTTCTTCCATGAACTCTTTGGCATCATCAAGGGTCTTATTTCCAAGAAGCATGAAGCATGAATCGGTATCTGCGTAGATAACTTTGAAAGATTGTTTCGTTGCTTCATCAATTGTCATTTTTATATAATGACGAGCATAGGCAGTAGTGGAGTCTGTGCATTCAATACAATACCACCGTGCTGCATAAAAACCAAGATAGCCGTAAAAGGAATTGGCAAGAATTTTAAGAGCATAGCTGCGAGACTCTAAGATTGTTGATTCAGCAGATTTCTCTTTAATTTTTTTTATCTGCTTTTTAATTTCCGCGCGTTTGTTAATTAGATCTTCAAGGATGTGAGGAAGGAATTTTTTATCTTTTGTACAAAACCAAAATTCTTCCCTTCCAGGAACACGGGCGATGCTTTTACAACAACTGCAATGTAAACTCTCCGGACTTATATTATGCGAGGTGATGATGGTTGGATAGAGAGATCGAAAATCAAAGACTACAATGTCTTTGTAAAGACCGGGTGTTGGCTCAAAAACGAAGGCGCCTTCGACAGCATCATCCATGCGCTCACCGGTTTGCTCATCAGTTGGTTTGTTAGGAGCAAGAATATTGAATTCCATACCCCTCTTGAGGATGTAACTCTCGACAAGGCGGCTAAAACGCATGCGAGTGACATCGAATGGAGGAAGACCAACTATCTTACTAAACTCAATCATGTCGAAGAGCAATCGCTCGCATAGATCAAATGTGAGTTTTGAATCGTGAAGATTGTACTCTACATAGGGTAGAAGTTTATCCGGCTCTTTATCCCATGTTGAGCTTAGAAGATCAAGATTGACGGGATGTTTTTTATGCCCAAGAATTTCGGATGCGACAGCATCAAGACTGAAGCTTTCCGTTTTCATATTTTTTCCGAAGATGTACTTAACAAATTTAAGAATGTCAAGATGGAGTGTGCCGCGAATGTAACTTTCGCCATCGCGAAAATCAGTTTTTCGACCCGTATTTAATTCGGAGTAGTCAGAACCTAGGTCAAGCGTAATTTTGAATTTATCGGCACGAGTTTTGATGTAGGGAAGATCAAATCCGTCAGAAAAATAACCAGTAAGGATGTCTGGATCAAAATCAAGAATTAACTCTTTGAGTCTCATAACCAATTCTTCTTCTGATTTGACGATTTCCAAGTAATCCAGTTTATGCTTGATTTTTTTCCAGGTAATTACTTTGCGGAATTCTTTGTCGTCTTCAGTTTTTCCGTATAAAGAAACCATTAAAATTGGATTTTTATTGGAGTCAATCTCTTTTCTTTCAGCATACGTTTCAATGTCTAGAGCAAGTATTTTCCATTTTGTGAAAGGATCTTGGGATTTTTGGACTAGTGATGTTGCGCGATAAACAGGGCAGCGCATGGAAGAATCAATTTTTTCAACTTCGGCGTCCGTTAGCACGGTAGGTGAGATATGATTGTCTCGTAAATAACGGTGTATAAAGAGAATATCACGTTCGTAGCAAGTAATACCCCAGGACTCGATTTCTTTTGCGAGCTGGGGAACAGCTTTGGGATAGTTAGTATAGATTTTGTAAAGTTTCTTTTGCTTGCCCAGACGATCTTTTGTTTCATCTTCGATGCGAATAACTTTTGCTGGTTCAGGCTTCCCATCAAGGACAAGTTTTTGGATACGTTGTTTTAGAGAAGGAGCATGATCACAATAGAAGAATGGTTCATGAGCATGCTGGATGCAGACTTTCTTGCCTTTTTTATCGCGGCCGTAGAGATAGACATAGGTGATACCATCATGAACTTTATATTCAAAATCATAGGGGTAAAACTGCAGCTTCATGCTTTGTGAGGGGTATGGTGCTTATATAAAGGTTGTGGGGGTACAGGTCGTCAATACCCGTAGTTGTATAAATACCCGTCTCCATTCTTTCATTGTTTATGGAAGCTTTACTGTAGTTGTGTTCATTTCTTTTACCGTTAATGAAGGTAGCACTCCCATAGACTTCACGTAGATACCGAGAGATAATCGGTGCAGGCCCTTGTATCTCGTCTGCCAGCGCGGCAGCGATCCATTCTAGTTCTTCTCTCGTTCTAATAAGATCAAGACTCATTTAGACCCAGGAAGATTCGTGATTTATAAGACTTTGCCAAGTAATCACTATATAGAGATAACTTTAAAAAGAATGGCCATGGTAGAAGGACAATGACATTTCATATCATGGGCTGGAGACAAGCGCTTTTATTTGTTCCTGAAAAACCTACATTGGCCATTCGTATTCTTGATCCTGAACCTACCTCAGAAAATTGTCAAAACAAAGCACAGCGGTTGCAGGTTTCACCACTCTATCTTGCGATTTATTCGTTTCAATTTAACGATATTGATCCTCGGCAGTTTTCACAATTTGATTCGCGTGAACGCCAAATTTACGAGGAACTTTATCCAAAGCCCTTTACCCGCAAACAAGCAGCAGATATAATTGCGATGTATCCACGGTTTTCGCGAACGTATCGAACAATGGACGTTCTGATTCATTGTCATATGGGTGAGAGTCGTTCACCAGCGGTGGGTTTGGCGCTTGCAGAGCGGTATGGGTTGATGGAGGAAGGTATGCAATTACGCTCAAAGTTTCCTAAATACAACCGATTTGTGTATGATACAATGAAAGATATTCGATAAAAAATGTTTGATTTTTGTATAGGAAGATTTCTTAACTTCTAAACTTCTGAATTAATAGAATATTTATGATGCCTGGCTTTCCATTTTCAGTGCACGTTTTGATTTCCAGAAGAAGTACACAACGACAAGTACGGTGGCGATTGGAGAGAGCCATTCGGGGATATGAACACCAAAAGCGTGAAGCATCATGACCGTTCCTAGTACAAGAATGGAATACATCGCACCATTTTTGAGGTATTTGTATTTTTTAATCCGTTCAATGTTCCCAACGGTGAGCTGGCGTACAACAATTGCGCCAAGACCGTTTCCAATCAGAATTAAAGGAACGGAGAGGGTGAAAGCAAAGGCGCCGAGAACTCCATCAATTGAGAAGGTCATGTCAATTACTTCAAGGTATAAAATTTTACTCCAATCAGACATGTTGTTATTATGATGAAGCATAGCTTCTTCCGCTTTTTCTGCGTTTTGTTTGAATCCATGCGTGATAAAGAAAGCGGTTGAGCCAACCACGGCGCCAAATGCCATAAAAGGATTAATTTTTAGGCTCAGGTAGACGACAGCTGCTAAAATAATGGAAACGACTGCATAAAACCAAATGCCTTGACGTAAAAAGAATTTCTCATGATGAAGACCAAATTGTTTCGGCTCTAAAAAAAGCCAATGGAAAAAGAGGAAGACCAAGAATATTCCTCCACCACTTAGAAGAATAGGAGCAGACTTCTCAATGGCTGCGATTACTTGAGGGTCTGAGCTGAACGTGGCAGTGAGAGAGCCTAAAAACCCAAGACTGGGTGTTGTTGCCCAAATAATGAGCCAGGGGAGGAGACCACGCACAAGGAAGACGGCAAAAAGGATTCCCCATAGTAAAAACCATTTTCTGGCTTTTGCCGACATAGTACCAAGTACTTCAGCATTAATAATAGCATTATCAATGGAACTAATTGTTTCAAACAGACATAGACCAACAACAATGAGGATCATTGAAAAAAGTTCCATGGACCCTCAAATTTTTTTTTGATTAATAAAGATTGTTGTTTTGATTTTTGTTGATTGAAGATTTGTTGACTGGAGTTGTAATGGAGATTATTGCAATAGATTTTAATAAAATGTTGAAATGTAGAAGAGGTTGATATATAGAAAAGATGACAGTAGAAGTTGTTGAACGTGTCGCTGCGGTAATCGTTATAGATAAGAAACTATTTCGCGGGCATTTTATTCTCTCAAAGATCCTAATATCTCCCGTAATTCATCATAATCTTTGTAAATGAGCACTTCGGTAGCAATACCCCTTAGAGTTGTTGATATTTCAGATCCTTTTTTAGCAATAACAATAATCGGTTTGCTTCTTGCGAAAGCGTAGCCTGCTTCAATTCCTAGGCCTACGCCTTTTTCAGAAAATTCAACGAGGACGACATCGCATTTATCAATTGCATGAAAGGTGTATTCCATCAATTCTTGTGGACCAAGCTTTTTCGTTCCCCATTTCTCGACATCACGAGCAATTACGGTGCTATGAAATCCGAGGTCTGCAAGGATAGAGCAGAGAGTTTCAATGAATCCTTTATTTTGATTGTTAGGATGATACTTGATCGCAAGATAGAATTTCATGCGCTGCTGGGAAGACCAATACTATTTAAGGTATTCGGCGGATGGTGCGCAGAAGGTAATTTTCCGAGCCCGGTTTCTTTTTAATTTCTTTGCGGGGAACTTCTTCTGGTCCTGGTTGTGCGGGTGGCGGAACGCTGTCTTCATGAGGAGGATCGTTTCGTTTAGTGGGTGCTTGTTTTTTTAGATCCTCATCGAGTGCGCGCACCGTCATTTCCAGATCATCCTCAGAAAGGGGTTTTCCTTGCCAATTTAAAGAGAGTCCATCATCTTCAATGCGTGGGATAACGTCAATACCACAGTGTGGCACACTTTGTCCCGCGGCTATACCATTACGAATAAGGATATTGGTCCCCTGACTTCCAAGACTTTCAAAGATAGCAATACTTACTTTGTTAGCAACTACGGCACATTTAGCGAGAAGCAGGTCGGGTACAAGCTCTAAGATAGTAAAGTGTTCACGGGTAAAGACTGTAATTTGCCCTGGTGTTACAACATTATCTCGTATGGCAACTATGAGCTCATCATCTTCGTAGAGAATTTGCCCTTTGCTTTGGCGTCCAATGATATCACAGTATTCGCATTTCATGTTGAGTTAGTAGGGATCTATTGTTTATTTGAATAGGTTAGCTATATCATCAAGGCTGACATCTTCGTCATCTTTTCGGGATGGTACTTTTGTTGATGCTTGCGTAGGATCATCTTGTGGAGCAGGTTTCTTTTTTGCTGCTTTTTTTACAGGCTCCTTTGTTTGAGAGGTAGGGGCAGGATGAGGTGCTGCTTTCTCCATACTTTCTTGCATACCTGTTTCTTGCTCATCTGAAGGCGGGCCTTCGAAACCGAGAAGTTGGTACAATTTTCCCTGCACAGCACGTTTGACTTTCTCTTGCATTTGGGCCGTAATTATCTTTTCTGGTAGCGGCAGAAGATTATCTCCTTCTTTACGAGGAATAACGTGAATCATAAAGTGTTGGGCACGCTGTCCGGCAACTTGACCATTGGCGATGAAAATGGATGTCCCGCCAACTTTAAATGTTCGAAGTAGAGTTTGCGATAATTTTTTGGAGAGTAAAAAAAGATGTGCAAGGACACCATCGGGTACTTGCGGCATAATCATGTAATGTTCTTTTGGGAGCAGAAGAAGATGGCCTTTGGATGCTGGGTTAATATCAAGAATGGCAATAGCAATTTCATCGTCATAGATTCTTTTGGCCGGGATCTTCGCGGAGATTATTTGACAAAAGATACACTGCTGTTTTTGAAGTTGCGCTAGTTCCTCAGGATTCATGTTTTTGAGCTTTTCCTGGAGAGCCTGGCGCTGTTCTTCCGTCATTTCTTCGGGCATAATTTATGAAGAGAAAGGCGGTATATAAAGCTTTAGCCGTTTTAGAGGAGAAGTTTTAAAAACAGGTGGCAGGGCAAATATTGCTATGACTGTGAGTCTCGATCGGTTTTGTGAACTGCGTGAAAAATACAACAAGATTGTGCCTCTTGCTGAGCGTAAGTCGGTAGAGATTAGTGGTGATTTATTTGGCCATTTGGATGCGGATAATTTAGATTTACTCGCACGGCGCTATGAAGTGTATGGAGCGGAGAAAGAAAAGACGTTTAAAGATCTCCTTACTGAGTACGATTTACGCCGAGGAGATATTGAAAATGGTCTTAGTACCGGTGATCTTGCCGTGGATATCGTTTTTTCGTATTTTGGACTCAGCTCGATTTACTCTTCAACGGTTGAGAAAACACAAAGGCTTCTACAAAGAATTCAGGATTCTTCCTATTTGATGATTCTTAATTATTGGGAGAAACTATCGGTCGATGATGTGCTTTTTAATGATCAGGATTTGGGATTGCATTTAGGTCATCTCCACGGTTCAAAAGTACGCATTCTACCCCACTCCGCAATTGCCAAGTATCGCATTCTAGATCAAATCGACCCGGATGAGAAACGGCCGTCGTCGGTGCTGTGTTTTACAACGGTGGCAAGTTACGCTGAAGGAAGGTTACTGCCAAAGATTGGTTCATCTGAAAGCGGAAGAAAAATATGGGAAAGTGAGAATAAAGAGATGTACATGGATCCAAGAGTATTGCCCCATATTTCTTTTGGAGGATTGGAGGTGAAAGCAGTTATGGATCCCGGCGTTATTCCACGATATCGCGCTGCTTTTGAGGTGGAACCTGATTCTTTAGTGAAAGTGGAGATTATTATGGATGAGAAGAGAATTCGTCAAGCGTTGGCGATGTATACTGGTGTTGCATCAAAACCACATTCTTTACTCTATCCTGGCCGAGTACGGGTGGGGCAATTTAATACATCGTTTTTGCGGTAATAGGCTCTGTCCGGATAAGAGTGGATTTGTATACTGGAGCACGGCGCCATAATTTTTGCCTCTCGACAAAAATGCGCCTCATAAGGGCGCCAGTATACAAAATGGATCATTTCCGGACAGAGCCGCGGTAATAGGAATCATTTTAAATAAAGATCATTTTTAAGGGATTATGCCTACCCCTATTCCTGGGACTGAGACGATGGTCTTCAAGCCAGCATTTATTGAACGATATCGTGCTCTTACAAACTGGGAAGATTTTAAGTTTTATTCTCTTTCATTTTTACGACGTAGTATCCGGATTAATCGCTTGCAAGGTGATCCTGCGATGATTCAGAAAAATATTGAAGCGAAGGGGTGGATTTTGGATCCCATTCCCTGGTGCAAGGAAGGTTTTTGGATTTCAAACCCTGAGCGCAAAGATGTGGGGAATCTGTACGAACACCACATTGGCCAAATTTATGTTCAAGAAGCAGTATCGATGGTTCCGCCGCTTGTTTTGGACCCTAAGCCAGGAGATCTTGTTTTAGATATGTGCGCAGCTCCAGGCAGCAAAACTACCCAGATGGGTGCCATGATGAATAATGAAGGGTTTATTATTGCAAACGATTACAAGGGTTTACGAATGCAGTCACTGGGGATCAATTTACAGCGTAGTGGGATGACCAATGTTCTTGTGAGTTTGATGCATGGAAAACGTTTTTATCAATTTCAATTTGATAAGATTCTTGTGGATGCACCATGCAGTGGAACAGGTACCATTCGCAAGAGTTTGAAAACAGTGAATATCTGGAATCCGCTCATGATTACCAAGATTGCTCGCACGCAGAAAGAATTGATTAAAAGGGCGTTTGAGAATTTGAAGCCTGGCGGTGTGATGGTGTACTCAACGTGTTCAGTTGAACCAGAAGAAAATGAGGGAGTGGTTGATTATCTTCTGAAAGAATTTGCGGATGCAGAATTGTTGCCAGCACGCTTACCTGGTTTGAAGCATAGTCCCGCGGTTTTGGAATTTAATGGAGTTAGGTATGATGAGCGAGTGGTGTTAACATTGCGTTTGTGGCCTCAGGATAATGACACGGAAGGTTTTTTCGTAGCGAAGATACGAAAAAATCTCACGAACGAAGCGTAGCGCAGTGACTTGAGGTTCTTTATATCAAAGATTGTGAAGAAACAGTAGTCTCGAGTTGCATATTCTATAAAAAGGTGAAGGTAATTCCTTTGTGAATGAATGTTCTTGCGAGTGCACTTTTAGTGTCATTATTCTACCCTGATGCTGTTGCTACATTGAGACCGATTATACCACTCCCTCCTTGTGGACCATGTCAGACAATGGATACTGATGAGCAAGATCTTTATGAGATGGGACAGCAAGTATATACTCGCGAGGAAATTGCTGATCTTCTGTATGATAGAGGTTTGATTTACCCAACGCCTACTTCACCAGAATATATTGAATCTTATGATCATCATTACAGCTCTGCTCTTACGACACTTCGTCGTGGGTATGGAATATGTGATGATTTAGCGGTAACTATTGCGTATTTTATGCAGAGGCTTCCCGATACTAAGGGAATAGCTATTGGGGAGATTAGACCCATTCCGAGCCAAGATCTTACTGATATTGAAAGACAAGTCGTAGTTGCAGGCTACGCTTTAGCCCATGCAGGATTATTATATGAAACTTCATCCGAGTCATGGGGATACACTAACAACCTTGAGATTAGCGAACCTTCATACTCAAGCAAAGATGATGCTCTCAAGCAATTCCTCTGTAAATCCTATACGGCTACGACTGCAGTTAAAGTATCATTTTGGAATATACCAACAGTAGACAGGTGGGCTTTTGAGGACAATCTATCAACACTTTTAATACCTTTTTTTTTACCTTTAGGGGGATTTCATGAAAGTTATTTAATTGAATGGGATAAAGGAGATTGTTCTGTAAAGACAAGGTTTAATAATGAACCTTACTCTTTACGAGAATAGGTAAAATAGGTGAATCGACATGGCTCCAATTCAAATCAATTATATTGCAGTGGTTGTTGCTGCTGTTGTGAATATTGTGATTGTGGCACTTTGGTATGCTCCTTTTTTGTTTGGGAAATTGTGGCTTTCGATTATGAAAGATTATGAGCATGATGTGGAGAAACTACGCCAAAGGGCAAATCAATCGTATGTGATTCTTTTTGTTGCTGGACTCATCATGAGTTTTGTTCTTGCACACTTTATTGATTATGTTGGTGCGGTGACCTGGTGGCAGGGTGTAACGACAAGTTTTTGGTTGTGGCTTGGCTTTGTTGCTGCAACAAACATTATGGGAACACTCTTTGAAGGACGATCTAAAAAATTGTATGCGATTAATGCAGGCTATTATTTATTGACACTTGTTACGATGGGAGCGATACTCGCGGTGTGGGTTTAGGGATGCGTTATTTAGAGGAGTAGTATTCTTAAAGAAGACCACTTTTTTTCAAGTATGCACCGGCTAGAACGTGACATAATTGCTCTTAATGATTTACTTAAGCGAACTACATTTGAAAGTGGGATTCATGTTAGCTATTCAGAATATGGTTTCTTTTTTCAACCACCAGCAAGGCCTGTGACTCTCTCGGAAGAAGAGCTCTTTACATGGGGAGTAGAGAGATTTAATAATTTGCGCTGTCAAGAGGGAGTTGATTTCCAACAGTTTAGAAAAGATGTTATTGCAGAAGCAAGAGAATTTAAAAAATTAGATGGAATTGGAGGGGTAGGGATACATAATAGGAATCTACAAGATATAGAAACATCGAACCCATCTATCTACCACAACTTAAACGGTGCTTTAGAGAAGGAAACGGGTAAGATCGTAATACTTGGTAATGGCTTTAGTAATATTCCTGTTTGTCTGGCTTCACGCTATCAACAAGGACTTCTAGAAACGCCTCCAATAGTTGTTGATTTGTTTGATTACAAGCTTGCGTTTAAGGATATTCTATACGTGAATTCTCTCATGGAAGAACGCGGATATTTCTTTAAAATTCTGCGAACGATTCGACAGGATTTGAGTGACATTTGTGATGCCATAAATATGGACGAATTGCGAACGATATCATATTTCGTGGGAGAAGGTAATCCCCCCACAGAGATTAGGAACGCCAGTCTTTTGATCAACATTTTTGGCCCACCAAAAACAACATACTCTGAGCAATACTCTTTGCTACAAGAGATGGGAATACTAATTACAGAAAGAGGAATGTGGTCTAAAGGAGCTTTACGCCATGAGTTTCATTAAAATCTTTATCGTTTAATCGTTGTATCCTTTTCTACATCCACTATTGTTGAAGGTCTTGCTGTTTTTTCACCTTCATAAATGATGAAGTCGACTTGGGACTTGACGAGGGGGTTTAGTGTTTCAAGTGAGGTCATATGGGGTTCGCTGTGAATGTTAGCGGAGGTTGTGATTAGAGGGATGTTGATTTTTTTCACAACACCAGAGAACCAGTGGTCAGGAATTCGCACGCCGATTGTAGTTTGTCCGCAGATAACGTTTGGAGCTAGGGCAGCAGTGTCTTTAAGTGTGATAAGTAAAGTATAGGGTCCAGGGAGTTTGTCAAGCCACTTCTTTGATTTGGTTGTCATACGACAGTTTTTGATTATCCACTCTTTATTTGGAGCCCAAATGGAGAGTGGCTGAGTGGGTCGTTGTTTTATATTTCGAATCCGCTCAACGGCAATGTTGTTTGTGGCATCGCAACTTAGACCATAGATTGTATCAGTTGGAGATATGAAGACGGCGCCTTGTTGAATTTGCTTAAGTATTGAGGGATTAGTACAATCTGGTTTGCTATAGATGTTCATTACAAGGGAAAAATGGGTGGCATTCAAAAACCTTGCCACCCCGGGGGTGTAATTTTGGGGAATAGAAAAAAACCGCGCGAAGCGGTTTAGATGCAGGTTGCGGGGAATTCATCCAAGTAGGTTTGGTGATCAAGGATGTCCACATCGTAGGTTGGTTGTTGTCGCTCGTACTTTTCGATCAAATACATTATTCTGGTTTTCATCATATTCATTTTAAAGCCACCCCCCGCTGAGTTGAAAGTCAAACGAATCTTCACGAGAAATAATTGTGCGGTGGGTTAGGTCACGGACCTGTTCTTCAAACAGTTGTCGGATTTTTTGTTGAGACAAATCAACCATCGTTAGCACCTCCATGCTGAGATATAGCTTTATTGGTGAAGGGGGTTTAAATAGTCTGGTTGAAGTTGTCCAGTGCGGGAGTGGGTTTTTTGGGCAATATGGGCTTGGGTAAGTTTTAAATATTGTAGAATGGGTTCTACGCCATGCCTTCTTACAAAACAAACATTAGAATAATGTATGTTTTTAAGTTCTTATTGGGGCTACATTTTATTGGTGGAGTCCTTGTACCATTCTATTTGCAGTGGGGAAAGATCTCGTTTACACAGATTATGATTTTGCAGACTGTTTTTGTGTTCTCTATATTTTTGTTAGAAATTCCTACAGGAGCGGTTGCTGATTATTGTGGTAGGAAAACATCACTGATTTTTGGGTCTCTAAGTATTGCAGTAGGTGTTTTTGTCTATTCTATAACTCCTAATTTTTACATGTTTCTACTCGCCGAAATTATTTGGGCGGCAGGAACCGCTTTGATGTCTGGGGCGGATCAAGCATTAGTATATGATACACTGAAGAGAATAAAATCAGAAAAAATGGCCAAAAAGATATTTGGTCGACTTGAGAGCTCCGAACTTGCTGCTTTGACAATTGGTGCTCCCATTGGAGGTTTAATTGCTGCAACGATGGGGCTTCGCATGCCGATGTTGCTCATGCTTATTCCAGCCTCGATTGCGTTTGTTCTTACATTTTTTCTCAAAGAACCGATAACAAAGGAAAAAATTGAATCAAGACGTTATGTCACTATTTTGGTAGAGGGAGTGCGCTATTTTAAGAATCATAATATCCTAAAGATTCTTTCGTTTGACATGATTTCGATTTCTGTTTTCACATTTTTTATTATTTGTATGTATCAACCACGACTCCAAGAACTCGGTCTTCCGCTGATCTATTTTGGTTTGATTCATGCAGCGGTTACGGGAATTCAAATCCCATTTACGCATTATTTTGGGGTTCTGGAGAATTTTTTTAGATCGAAGAAGAATTATCTTTTAGGCAGTGCCATTA
>CAYIEX010000042.1:0-6330 GCA_964362485.1 uncultured Methanosarcinales archaeon
TTTGTGAATGTCTGCGTTTTTTTCCTCTAGTGAGGCAATTTTTTCAGCGTTAAGATCGTCGGACGCAAACAGTGTTTAGCTGTCCCGGGAAAATCCACGTGATTGCAGTTGGGTGTGAATAGAGAGTGCTTGTGAAAGTAAATCTCCACTATCGATACGAAATGCAGCATGAGTTAGATTTTCTTCTGTGATGATTTGCAAAGCCCTTTCGAGTGCGTTTTGTACGTTGTAGGTATCGAGGAGAAAACAAACATTATTGCCAAGTGTTTGTGCTTGAGCTTTAAATGCTGAGTATTCACTGGGATGAAGCATAACATAGGAATGTCCATGCGTTCCACCAACCTTCTCGTTATGGAGGATGCCATAAGCCACGTTGGATGATGCTGTGAAGCCACCAATGCGTGCTGCACGTGAATTAAATATTGCACTTTGTGGACTTGTTGCGCGACGAGATCCACCTTCTAAAAGTATTTTTCCTGCTGCTATTTGGGCTATGTCGTTTGCTATTGTAGCTACGTTAGTTTGGGGGTTGATAGTATTAAGGATGAGACTCTCAAATAATTGTGCTTCTTCAAATGATCCATGAAGGCGGAGTTGATGTTCATGAGCGAAAAAAATTGTCCCTTCCGGCATCGCATAGAGGTCACCTTGGAATTTTGCATTCTCAACCCAATTGAGGAACTTGTGATCTTGAATTCCCTGCACGGTCTCTACATATTTTCTGAGTGCTGTAGTGCCTCTTGCTTCAAGAAAATATGCTGCAACTTGCTCAAGGCCGGCGTTGATTAGAAAATCGCGCTTTTGGAGTTTATCATATGTAACGCCTTCATGTTCAAATTTTCCTACTACTTTATTTGTTGGCATACGGCGGACAACCATATCAAAAACAGCAGTATGGCCGGCAATTCCTTCCTCGTGGTTGGCTTTAGCCATGGCGTATTCATACCAATCAGCTATGGCGAGTGTAAGGTCTTGATTTAATCCTAAGAGTTGTGGTTTTTTCATGGTGATCACGTATAATTTATTGATTGTTAGTGTTTATGTTACACTATTATTTAAATGTTGTGAAAGAAATTCATTTACAAAATGAGATGACTTCATACTCCAAAATGAAGGGAATCAAATGTTTGCCACTTCCCAGGGATAACTTTATAAACTAGTCTCAAATTAGGTACCTATGTCAAAATCACTTGATGATTTCGCGTTATCTTGTAGACCCTGGTTCTTTCGGGCAGTAGCTCAAGCTAGCAAGTATATAGTGCATTCTTATAAGAAATATATTCGAGGAGACGTTGAACTGCCTGATGAAAATATGAGTGGGCAGATGCCGGTTCTATTTCCTAATGTTACACCACCCTATCCTTTTGGAGATGATTTTCCTGCGCTTCACCTACCTGCTCCTCATCACTGTGTTATTGGTATGCCTGCAATTCAGCCTACACCAGTATCAGCTTACGCTACCACAGAAGACTCCTGTTCCGTTGATTTAGATGATGCAGTTGAAGCACATGACTTACAGACGCTCTTGGATCAGCCTGCCGAAATTGTGCCCCCTGCTAATTTAGCAGCGATGTCTTGCTATGGTCTTTTTGTATCGCACTCGGGAGGTAATCTTCGGGGAGTGCATAATGATGTAGCTTTGTTGTCAGCTGCGTTTGAGCGGCGTGGGTTTACTGTAGATCGGTTATGTGAATCAAAAGCGACGCGGAGTACTATTGTTGACGCTATTGTACAATATGCTCCAGTCACTACAAAAGATTCTCTCTTTGTGTTTCATTATTCCGGTCATGGAACTAAAGAAGGTGAATTATGCCTTTATGACGAAGATACAGGACGAGGTTCGGTTTTGCAGCCTTGGGAACTTCTGGTCGCCCTTGGACATTTAGAGGGACAAAAACTTGTTGTTCTGGATGGCTGTTATACTGCGAACGTAGCCAAATGGGAACTACCAGCACGAACAGTACTTATTGGCTCGAAAGAGATAGCTCGTGAATGTGAAATTGAAACGTTACAAGGGCATGAAGTAGTTGATATGTTTGCCAACAATCCAGTAATGGGTATTTCCAGTAGAGCAATTTTGCGGTCGTTGTCGTCTCGTCGAGGGCCGGTTAGTGTTGATCGGATGTTGTATGATATTCGATCTGATCATCGGATAATTGTTCGTGGACAAAGAATCTGTGATTTTCAAGGAACGCAGATCTTTATCCCGGCAATCCTGGACTAAATTCCAGATTGACTGCTGGTCACCTTCTTCGGATAAAACTAAATAATTCTGCTGGGCGATGCGCGCCATCCATTTTCTTTTTGCGTAATGGTTTTACAATTTTCATTTCGAGTAGTTTTTTTCTGAAATTGCGTTTATCAAGTTCTTTATCTAAAATTACTTCGTATGCTTTTTGGAGTTCAGTGAGAGTGAATTCGTCGGGCATGAGTTGAAACGCAAAATCAGATTCGAGGACTTTTTTTCTAAGTCGGTCGGTGGCGTATTTAATTATCCGTTCGTGATCAAAAGCGAGCTCTGGAAGCTTGTAGACTGAGTGCCAATGGAATTTATTTCCTATTTGGTCAATTTTTGTGGAATCGATTAGTCCGTAGTAGACGACAGTTACAGTGCGAATTCGAGTGTCGCGAATGAGGTTATCGCCAAACGTGTATAATTGTTCGAGAAAGACAGAATCGGGATTAATGTTTCCTTTTAGTTTGAGTGCTATTTTGGCTGTGGTTTCTATGGTTTCTTCATAGCGAACGAATCTTCCCGGAAGGGCGTGCCTGCCAAAATATGGTTCTTCCTCTCGTTTAATGAGTGCAACTTTGAGATCGTTTTCTTCAATGGTAAAGAGTATTACATCTACAGCAAGACCTGGACGCTTGAATTGGTTGAATTCATCTGCAGTGGTTTGTTGCGGCAATGGGGTGGGCATAGTGATACAATAACACTATGGTATTTAATTTTATTGATCTTTAATTAGCAAAAATTTACTAAAGCGCTTTGAGTAATCCTGCAAGTGGGGTTATACTGTCGCCTACAAGAGATGATAGAGCATTAATTGCTTTCTGTTGTACTACTCCTAATTTCGCTTTGCCTTGAATTTTTTTAATTATGATCTCTAAACTTATCCCCGTTGATTTTTCAACAAAAATCGCTGCTATTGCATTAAACGTAATGAAAATTCCGACTGTGAAAAGTAGCAATATTATGGATTTTTGCAATGCTCCTTCAGCTTTTGCTAATTCATCTTTAAGAGGTGCTGTTGACCCAAGCGAAGCCTTTTTTGCCAAATTAATGTAGGCCTCTAGTACCACTCTGGTTTGGCTTTTTTGCTTTGAATAGAGCGAATTTGCCTGTCTTAGAAGTTTAGTATTGCTTCGTGTAAATTTATTAAGTTCCCAAAATGCTCGTCTTTCACGTTGAAATAGTTCCCCTTGGAGTTCTTTTTGGATATCAAAACCATTATTCTCTTCGCTTGCAAAGTTACTTTGTGATAGATCCCGAAGTCGTTTAACTTCCACTACAAGAATGGTTTCGAGTACATAAAGCTTATTTTTGATTTGATCAAAAAAAGACCAAAGTGGTCCATATGTTTGTTGCCAATACTGTTCAATCTCTGCTTGAAGAGAATCATTTCTGGCAATTGACCCAGCCTGCGCTAAGGTAACGCTATTATCTTTTAGGAAATTCTGAAGGCCAATATTTGAACTGACTAAATAAAGTCTATTTTCAAAAAGTGAGCGGGTTATTTTGTATTCATTGAGTGCTTGTTCGGCAGTCCGAAGATCTTCTGTGATCTCCTTGGCAATATCTTGTCCAAATACATCTATTAATCTCTTTTTACCAAAAGTGGTGATACTTGCTTCAATTGCTTCAATGTGCGGCCCGAGTTTTGTGATGAAATTCTGGAGAGTAAGAGCCATCACAAGAAAATGTGACTGGATTTTGCCTTCTACAAACTCCTTGGCGAGGTAACGGGCTTGATCGGAATTCATTGTAGTGAAGGTTACATCGAGTGTTTATAATTTTTGCGATCTCTTGGGCTGTACAGTAAACATTATTTAGTCTTGAGGTATATTTATAAATTTTAGTCAACTTAAATGGATTACAATGGCAAACAATAGTGTATCATTACATCGAGTTCTTAAGGCAAGTCCCGAAAAAGTGTACCGTGCTTTTACTGAGCCAAATGCTTTGGCATGTTGGCTTCCACCGTATGGCTTTTTATGTGCGGTTCATCAATTTGATGTGTGTGTAGGCGGAAGTTACAAAATGTCGTTTATTAATTTTTCAACGGGCAATAGTCATTCTTTTGGCGGCAAGTTCTTAGAGATAAAGGCCAACGAATTCATACAGCATACAGATAAATTTGAGGATCCTAATTTACCCGGTGAGATGATTACGTCGATTTGGCTCAAAAAAGTTTCTGTTGGAACAGAACTTAAAATTGTACAAGAAGGTATTCCTGCTGTTATTCCAACAGAAATGTGTTATTTGGGTTGGCAAGAATCATTGGAAAAATTAGCAAGATTGGTTGAAGTTGAAATCCCGGATGCGTAGAATGGCCAAAACAGTAATAGCCACTGGTGTAGTACATGAAGTCCCAGCGGATTTGCGAAAAAGCCTTCTTTCTGTCCACGCAGCACTCGATGCATGGAATGACCTAACGCCACTTGGACGCAATGAGTGGATCTGCTGGATTACTTCAGTCAAGAAACCGGAAACGAGAAGACATCATATCGAGCGTGCATGTAAGGAGATTATTGAAGGAAAGCGCCGGCCTTGTTGTTGGCCCGGTTGTGTTCATCGTTGAACCAAGGAAATGTACTTCAATTAAGTGTTGCTAACGTAACAGCTTAGATGCCCTAAAATCTTAAATACTTTGCTTCTTCTTGCAATAGAATGCTTGAAATAATCTTGCTTGCTTTGTCTTTAGGTGTGTTGTGTGCTGCATCGTACTTTGATCTTAAGACGCGAGAGATTCCGGATCTATTGAGTTATGGATTTCTCTTTGCGGTGATTGGAATTCGGATTATTTTTAGCGTAGAGTCTGGATTTTATGTTCTGATTGAGGGTTTACTTGGTTTAGGTCTTGCTCTTAGTATTGGTTTTCTTCTTTACTTAACCCATCAGTGGGGGGGAGGGGACGCAAAGTTACTGTTTGGGTTAGGAGTTGTATTTGGAGTTAGTCTACCATTTAATTGGAGTAGTCTTGGCTTTTTTCTTTACATTCTGCTTGTCTTTTTAGTGGGTGCGGTGTACGGACTTATTTGGATGCTTGTTCTATCGTTTCGCTCTGCTCATTTTTGGCAGGAGTTTCGCAACGTTCTTCTTAGTCAGAAAAAAATCCATTACATTTTGGTGGGAGTCCTTATCATTTCGCTTATTTTGACGCTGTGGAATATATTGTTTATCATATTTGGGATTTTTCCAATACTCATTTTTTATCTTCTAATTTTTGTGCAACACGTGGAGAAGACATGTTTTGTGAAGTCGGTGAGTCCCTTGCGTGTTACTGAAGGGGATTGGATGGTTGCAAAGGTGTATGTGGGTTCAAGAGTTGTCCTTGACAAACGTACTTTAGAATTGGAGGATGTACGGTTGCTCCAAAGACTTCATGCCGAGGGCAAATTGAATGAGGTGACGATAAAAGAAGGAATTGCTTTTGCTCCGAGTTTTTTGATTGGGTTTATTGTTTTTGAGGCGGGTCGATTATGGTTATTTGGGTATGGTCGGTGGGTGTTAGGGGTATTGTTTGGGTGAGAGCATTCGGCTCTGTAGAAAATCTCTAGGGAACCACCGGAGGCTCGACTTTTTTCGCGGGAATTCCTGATGACGCTATGCACCCGCAGGGTCCAACCCCGCATAACGCGCTCGATATACTATCGCAGAAAAAGTCGCCTGAGGCCGCCGGTGGTACTTTTTCTACAGAGCCAGAGCATTCGAAAGCTTTTTATAGGCTAAAAGATTGCTTAGAATATATCTATTAAAAGAGGTGTCATTATGTTGCGTTGGCGGTTCTCAAAAAAAGCGTCGCTTAACTTATCAATTGAAGCGATTGTTGTAGTTGTTATTGCGTTTACGGTATTAGGATTAGGGTTAGGGTTTGTTAAAAGCCAGTTGAGTAGCATTGGTGAAGGGGCCTCTACAGTTACGGATACGATTAAACAGCAGGTACTTGATGATCTTTCTCGCGGTGATAAGAGGTTAAGTTTTCCACAAAATGAAATTACAATTAGCAAGCGTGATGCGCAAGTAGTAGGTGTCGGAATAAAAAATGTTAAACAAGGTGATCTTAAATACAAAATTGCGATAGCTTCTAAAGGTGGTGACGATATTTT
>CAYIEX010000042.1:6340-13932 GCA_964362485.1 uncultured Methanosarcinales archaeon
CTGGAGAAAAAGGGATAAGTGTCCTTAATGGTAAAATGTTTGGCAACATTTTTGGTGACGATATTTTTGGTGAAGATATTAGTGATAACTTCCTTTACAATCAGGATGAGGAATCTCTTGAACCTACTGAGACGAGAGTGATTCCAGTGCGTATTACTTCCGAGACGTCGTCTGGTACTGGTCAGTTTAAAATTTCAGTGATTGATGTTACGGATGGCGGAGAAGGAACACCATACGATTCAAAAACATTTTTCATAACAGTAACGGGCTAAATGAGGTACTATTCACATGGCAAAACGAATACAACGGTTCGCAAAAATTGGTCGCTCTGATAAGCGAAAACTTACCGAAGATCAAGAATTTGAGATTATGAAGCTTGTTTTGGATAAGTTTCTCTGGCTTGGCTTTGTTGTTATGGGATGGGGAATGTATAAATCTCTCTCAGAAGCAACGATTATGTCTGGTCTTTGGTATATGATTGCAGGAGCAGTACTACTTGTACTCTTTTTGTTACTCATTGTCAAAGAATATGAGATTTGGAAATAGTTTTTGATTTTTTTTGTTTCTTTCTTTTAGGTTCTATTTTATGTTCAAATGTTTCATGGCTAGGTGGTGATAGTTGTTGTTCTGCCTACAATCTTATTTAATGCCGAAATTTAGTTACTTCCATTACACTAACTTCAGTTTCAAGTGTCTTTTCATACTCGGTGACGATTCCGTTATTTGAAATTGCGACAATAAATTCAATTGGGGCAGGTTGGGGACAATCACCGCGATCAAATCGTGCTACTTCAACAAGGTACTCGCCCGCGGGGGCTGTACCGTCTTGCCAATAAATGTTTTCAGGTGGAGTGGCAGAACTATCGAAGCATTCGCGCCTGGCGTCACGATCGAGTTGTCCTTGATCACAAACGGGATTGGCGTACCAGATTTTACATTCGTCGGGCCCAGTTACTCGTAAGTCGAGGTCGTAATTGCCTTCCCAGCGCAGCGTAATTTGGGGATTACCAGTACCGACAAATCCTTCATCAATTTGGCCGTCGAGGTCGTTGTCTATTCCATCAAGAACTTCGACTTGAGGACGGATTTGTTCTTCTATACATTGTCCATTCCTACATTGTTCATTGTCGTCGCAATCGATTCGTGTTGGTTCTCCACAGGAGTTGGTGTACAGGATGGTATGGGTATCTTCACAAACGCGGGTTTCCTCGCCATCGCAACCTGCGTTACGTGGTTGACATGCTCCATCTTGGCAACGATAGGGACGACCTGAGTTGTCGCGCTGTTCCTCACAATCTTTGATAAAGATATCATTGCCACATTTGTCACGAGCATAGAGAAAAAATCCATTCGAAGAACAATACCTACTATTGTCGGCTTCTTCTTGAGCACAAGCTAGGGTATTTTCACCATCACGACAGGAGCCAACTGAACAAGATCTTGATGATTCTTGACAATTTTGTAGTGTTTGTTTTTCTCCACATGCATTTTGGTAGATAAGGGTGTCGCCTTCACACCGTTTACCTGCTGTAAAAGTACATTCGGGGTTTTCTTCGGGATTACAAGTGCCAGTTATTCGCCAGTAGGGCATTGTTTCCATTTCATGTTGAAGTGTGCTTAGGTCTGTGTAGATTAGTTCTTTACTTGATCTTTCTGAAAGAATATCGAGAGTGCTTTGGTGTTTTGGGAGCGTTACAATGTATCCTTTAGCTCCGTCATATTGGTTAAATTCTGGTACAAGGATGTCAAAAAAGAGTGTTTTAAATGAGTCAAAATATCCAAAGAATTGAGCGACGTCGGCGTTGTTATGAATTCCCGTAATTTCAAAAATGCCTGTGATGGGATGTGTAATTGAAGCTTCTATATCGCTGCGGGTCATGCATACCTGTCTGGTATACCTATCTTCACTTAGAAGGGTACCCTGGGGTAGGTCTTTACTTTTATTATAGAGTTTACCCACAATGGAAGCTGCTTCGAGTGCGATGACGATCTCTGCGCCTAAGTTTTGGGTGGTGACATTAATTTTTTCTGCAAGGTTTTGTTCTGCTTGGTTGGAACTGGTGTCAATATGATGAAATGTGGGTAGATACTCTTCTGACCTTGATTCTGGCATAATGATGAGATCCGTTTTAGGACCGTTTGTTAAGGAGAATACTTTGGCATTGGATATGGGTTTGTTGGTGTCAGCTTTGATTACGGTGATGGTGTGGTTATGGATGGTTAGATGCCCGGTTTGGTCAGTAAATCCTGTTTCTAAAACAAGTTCATCTAGAGTTGGAGTGCTTAGAGGGGTGCAGGCGCTTTCAAAACAAACTTGTTCTGTTGGACAATCACTGTCGGTGGTACATTCTTGTGTTGTTGAGTTACTGCCGCAGGCCATTGCAAGAAGACTGGATAGAATAATTCTACGGGAAGTTGCCATAACTTGAGCGTGGTAAGTCTAATTTATAAAGATTTTTGATTTATTTTCTCTATGCAAAAAAAGGGTGCGATAGAGCTTTCTGTTAATATGCTGGTGGTGATTATACTTTCCATTGTTATTTTGGTTGGTGGAATTGCATTTTTGTACAAAATGATTGGAGATGCTGGTACTATTAAAGATCAACTTGATTCACGTACAGAACTCGAAATCCAGCGTTTGCTTATAGATCAAGGAAAACCAGTTGCTCTACCTTATTATAGTAAAAGTGTTGGACGTGAGCAGAGTGCAGTATATGGGATTGGCATTCGTAATACGTTTAGTGAATCGAAAGAATTCCAGTTGTCTGTTACTTTTGATAAAGCGGTGTCGTCTTCGAACGAGGTTTTGGATTTAGAATTAAATCCACTGGATTGGCTTTTATTTGATAGCGAACCTTTACTGTTGGATAGTGGACAGTTTGATATAGTATCAATTCACGCCTCTGTTCCTGCTGAAGCTGACTCGGCGCAGTACCTTTTTAAGGCTCGAGTGAGTGTTGAAGGTGAGCCTCATGGAAATGTTCAACAATTTGTGGTTATTGTGTCTTAGAATTTTTGCTGCAACATCCTTTTCGGGGAATGGCTGGGTTGGTTATTCTTAGAAGGTTTTAATGATCTGTCGTGCCATTCGATAAAAAAATATGATATCTTCATGATTAGAAAGGCAAATAAAAAATTGAGTATAACATCGGTTTTTGGCGAAGTTGAAATTTTGAGGCCACCCTACAAAATTTCATTTGGGAGAGGAACGAATTTTGCTTGGCAAAATAGCGAAGCGGTCGTTCCGAACCGTTAAATCGCTGTTAAGTTCCTTTACCCTACAAAGTGGGGTAAAGTTTCGTCCGAAAAGTAATTTTTAGTGGCGTTCAGTCAGGCGAACAAAGTGAGCAATAAAGAACAATCGTCAAGGGGGACATTTCGTCGTTTGTTATTCCAGGAGAGTTCTATAAATTCTAATTAATTAAACGAACCTCTTTCCATCGCAGCATTAGCATCATACCATTTAGCTCCCAAAAATTCTCGGATTTCATTAACAAATTTTATCATCACATCCGAATCAATAGGGTGTTTCTTTCTATGGGTTCTTACTTGTTCTAGGTTATTTCTCTTTTCAAATGGAAGTCTTTTCGCTTTTCTAATAAGAAATACATTATCTAACTCTGTCAATCTACAATCTTCAGGTGTCATATCTAAAAACTCAACCATAGCAAAATATTTTGCATAAGGAACTCCAGCTTTTAATCTTGCTGCAGTTCCACAACATTCTTGAAACATCGTTTTATCAAGATTTATCTTGCATTCTGTGGCGAGAACCGCTAATGCCATCGAACCTGTAGTAGTTTTATCTTTTGTAAATTCCTTATTTGAGGAGAATTTATAATGAACTTCTTTTCCCAATACAAAATCACAATCTTTAGTTTTCAATACTACACTAGGTTTATTTTCTAGTTCTGAAAAATTCTGAGGTCTAAAAGACAATGATAAGAAAGCGTTATTTGGTCCTGTGATAAAATTAACCCCTTTTAGTTCAGGTATTATCTCTGAACTCATTAAGCGAATCAGAAATTCTTCCATAATACTATTATCAAGTTTCAACTGTCCTTTTTGTCGAATTAAAAAACTGCTTCCTTTCGCTAATATTAAGTCAATTTCTACTTTATCTTTATATTGATTCAATAATTGAACCATTTCGCGGACTTTGTCGTCACCTTTTGATTTTATAGAATCTAAACTCTTTATCCAATTATCATATTCTTTTAAAATCTCTTTTAAGACATTAATATCATCTTTTGAGAGTGGATTTTCTATTGCCGCTTTAATCTTTTCGTAATGTGGTCTATTATTATTCATTTTTTACCTCATACATAAAGGGGAGACGGGGAGATTTTTCTGATTTCTTTTCTTGCCGCTAATAAGTCCTTTCTCACATCAAATTCTAAATCGTCTTTTAAAGTTTCATTAAAAATATGTTCTATTATCTTAAATATTTTTTCTTTATCATAATTAATTGAATTATTTTCTTTAATTAAGTGAATAATATCTTCATAAATAGTCTCCCCAAATTGATTCTTAAATTTTCTTTCTTGATGTAACTCAATTTTATAACCTAATAATAATCCTATACTCCCTATGAGAATATCATTTCTAAAAGGAATACCTCTTACTGTTGATTGTCGCCCAATAATAATAATAAATCTGCCATTACTCTTCAAACACTGTTTTAAATGATTCATAGTATCGGTCATATCTAAAACATATTGAATAACTGTTAAAAATCTATTTTGTCTGTTTTTTCTATTAGAACCAAACTCAGATTTAGCAATATGGAGGGCATCGTAGCCTATCTGCTCAGTTATCTCTCTATAATGTTGGTGATAATTAAAAACATTAATATAAGGAGGGGAAGTAATTATTAAATCTACAGTCTCTTTTTCAATTAATGAATTTCTAATATCTGCATGAATTATACTATAATGTTTATTATTATAAGGTAAATTTTTAATTATATTCATATGAGAAAAAAGCACTTTTTTATAAACTTCTTTTCCTTTCATTTTACCAATTTTAGAATATTTTAAATATGCATTAGTTAAAATATTTTTTGCAAATTTATTATTCAATGTTGTTATCTTTTCAATCAACAGTTTTTCAAAAGTAGTTGAAGTAAATGATGGTATCTCATCTAATATTCTCCCGCATAATTTAAATATGGATTCTCGTTCATTTATATCTATATTATGGAAATTTGCTGTTTCAGCCATTAACACTCCAGCAGGATTAATATCAACTCCCGTTGCAGAATGCCCTTGTTTCGCAGCTTCGAATAATACTGTACCACACCCGCAAAAAGGATCGAGTATATTAGAATGTTTTGGGGCATACTTTATTAATAGTTCTTTTACAAGGTCAGGAGAAAATTGACCTTTATATGCAAAAATATTCTTATTCCTATCTTTATTCAAATCTAAATCTTCTTGATGATTTAATCCATTCGAGATAGCAATTTCACTATATTCACTAATAAGGGTGTTCATTGATTAGTGTAAGAGACTGGTTAGTATTTATACATTACGCTTTTTTGTTCAGAAAAATTCTTTTTCGTTTAAACAGCATCTGATTATAACTTTTCAAACCAAATACCTAAACCTAACAACACTAATCCAAGTAGACTTAATAATACTAAAAACTTCATTTCTGGAAAGAAGATATTATCAGTATAATACTTGAATAAGATGGTGGGAACAATAATTACGATTGCTATTAATTCTGCAACAATTAATCTTTTAATCTTTCTTTTCATTTTTACCCTCCTTTTCCTTAATCTTATCCATACATCCACCAAGTATTATAAATCCTGCAAAAATTAAAAAAAAGTATAATACTGCATTATCAATACTTGCTAGGTATACTATATTAAAAACTTTTCCGATAGCAAATAGAATAATTATAATACCTGAATACAAAGAAGCTCCATCCATAAACCCATCATATATAAGTTCTTTAAAGCTTTTATATTTTTTTTTTACAAAATAGGATACTGCAAAAATAATCATACATGCTAATGCAAGAAGTATTTGAAATTGAAGGGGATCTATCATTAGAAAAATCTCCTTACAAAGCTTAAAATGAAACCAATTAATCCACCAAAAAAAGCACCTTGGATACTATTAGCAAGTACATATCCAAATATCATACCGATTAAAACATAACCTATCTGTCTAGTATTTGCTATCATTTTAATCATTAAATCTCTTATTTATTTAATTCTTTCTAATTCTAAAATGACTACGCTCTTTTTTTATTTATTGAAACAATTCTAATTCTCTTACAATCTGCACATAATCCTTTATTTCTACCATGATTTTTTCGGATATATCTTCTACCCGATTTGTAGGAATATATTGTTGTATTACTCTCTTAAGGTTTGTTTCGGTTATATTTGAAATATCAATAAACCTGATGATGTTCAGTTGCTTCATTATCTCATTTTCTTTTGAAAGTAGTGTATTCTTAATATCTTCGGGTAGATTATACAGTAATAATCCAATAGTAATTTTATCTAAAACTTGATTAGCTTTTATTTTATCTTTAACAATTTGACCAACATTTATTTTGTCTGAATGGCTCAAAAGTAAACTTTTGAACTCTACCGAGAAAGAGTCTTTTAATTCGGGTTCTTCTTTAAGTCTTTTATAAAGGATACCAATTTCTCCTTCTTCTATATCTATCAAACAAAGATTGCAAAAAAATTTACTTCCATCTTTCCACTTTTCATATTTTCTAAAGTTATTATCAGCTATTACTTTTTGTAGGTGTGTCCATTTATTAGTTAATTCATCATAGATAAATTTTTTTAATTTTTCAGCATTTCTTAATCTTGGAGGTAAGTCTTCTTTAAGTAAAATAAACATAAATTCATTAAAATATACTTTTTTAAATCCTAGATTATACAAAACACTTGGGACAATTGATATTGGTTCTGTTGTGTTCATTGCATCTAAAACTCCTTTAAGTTTCATATTATGTCCACCAAAACTTGAAACTACATACATACCTCTATTTTTTACAGATTTTATTATTTTATTTATCTCAATTGTTTGTATAGCTCCATTTTTGAACAAGTTAACCAGTATTTTTTGTCTTTTTTCAAGAAGGCTCTCTTTTTGATTTTGGAAATCTCTAACCTCTTGTGCAATCTGTTTTGTTTCCTTTAAATCATTTTTGCTCTCCATCACAGCTTCAATAATTTGTTTTTGAGTTGAATCTCCTATTAACCAATATACAAAAGTTAATATTTGTATTATTGATGAAAGAATAAACACATAATTATTCCAACTAGCTAAGTTAAGAAAGTAAAACAATGTAGCTATGATTATAGAAACAAATGTCGGAATTAGTATTTTTATTACTCTATTCATTACTAAGCGAGATTTCTTTATGTATTTTTATATTAAACGGTTATTTCATTCATAATGCCTTTCCCTTCGTTTTTGTTTCGTCGTTTTAGAGATGTCCCCCTATCAAGTCGTTAGCCACTAAAAATTATTTCACTTAACATCGCGATTAAGAGAAGTTCGGTTTTGAGGCAACCCACAAAACCGAATTTGGATGGAGAAGTCTGCAAGACTTCG
>CAYIEX010000043.1:0-13736 GCA_964362485.1 uncultured Methanosarcinales archaeon
AACGTCGAGAACGATGGCTTTGTGGATTTTGTCTTGCGATAAGTACTTGAATACGTCGAGGAAATTGTCATCCGTCAATTTGTCGCTCTCTAGGGTATGAACGCGTTTGATTTCAAGGGGCTTTGATATCAATGTTTCGGCAATGAACGCTGCTTTCTGATGGGGATAGCTTGCAATCAATTCTTCAAAGAGTAGAATGCGATCGGATTTGGCAACGTATTCTGCTAGATCTTTACTAAGTCCTAATTTCTTTTGATAGCGTTCGGATTTTTCTTCAAGTGTTTCGGGCAATTTAATGTTGGATACATCGGGTCGAATGAGTGGTACGTCGGTTTCTGGATACATTCTGGCTGCACCTGGCATGGGGCGCATGTAGGCTGATGTTCCGTCAGGATTGGCTTTGCGAACTTCTTTGGGAATGCCAAGCCACAACTCACCTGCGCGTTCATGAACGACCTCAAGGGCGCGGTGTGCTTTTATTTCACTATCAGCAACAAGAATGAATGCGTCTTTTGCTGAACACTTCAAGGCTTTACGAATGATTTCGACTTCATCGATTGTGATTCCGTAATTGGGAAGTTCGTCGGAGTGGAAAATACCACCTACCCCTGCTTTGATTTTGGCGCGAGTGGAAAATTCTGTTCCCAGACGGTAATTGGGCTGTAGTTCACGACCGACTAGTCCGGCAAAGCCAGCAAGTCTGAAGCCGAGAATTTTGCCTTTCTTTTCAATTGTTTTTTGAATGATTTTGGATGTTGATGATTTAATTCTATCCGTTAAATCGACAATATTCAAGGTATCGAGTTTGAGTGATTTAATTTCGTCTTTGAGTTTGAGTAATTCATGCTGGCGTTTGGCTTCAAGTTCAACGTAGAGGGGGATTAACTTGAGATCCTGCGCGCCTTTAATTTCAATACGTGTTCCACCTGCTATGGAGACGTTTAAATCTTGGCGAATCGTTCCAAGGCCCCGTTTGACACCGGGTAATGAGCGCAGAAGATATCCTATCTTTTTAGCTGTTTCTTGGGCCTGCTCTGGTGTTTTGATATCGGGGGCTGTTCCAATTTCAATTAATGGGATTCCTAAGCGATCAAGCCGGTATACTCTTTGTGTATCAGATTCGCTGATGTTTTTTGCGGAATCTTCTTCAATATTAATACCATCAATGCGAACGGGTCCCGCGGAGGTTTGAATGATTCCATCACGAGCAACAAGTGCCGTTCGCTGAAAGCCGCTGGTGTTTGATCCGTCAACAACAGTTTTACGCATGACTTGAACAATGGGGATGATACGCGCATTGGTTAATTTGGAGAATTGAAGAACGGTATAGAGTGCATTTTGATTTAAAGCATGGGGGGGTTCGGAATCGGTCTCAACTAAACATGTAGTGTCGTGGTATCCTTCATAGGTAAAAGTTTTGTCACGCTGCTGTTCTTCGCGAGCAGCGACATCCACTTCTCCAGATTCACCAGCCGATGCTCTGATTTTACGTATGATGGTGAAATGGGGCTGATCATCGCGCAGAAGTGTTGGACAGTTACAGAATAATTTTGCGCCGTCGAGTTGCTGATGGATTTCGATACCACATTTGATGTTAAGCATACGATTCGATTAGTAATGGAGTTTAAAAATGTTTAGTGATGACTTAAACTGACTTCGAAAGATATAAAAAAGATGTTATTTTTAGCTATCTTAGGCTACAATGATAAAAGGGTGTAAGGGGGGACGGGTTGCTATGCTTACATCTTTGCTATTTTTCTTATTCCTCGCACACGTTACTGCTGCATTTAGCGGAACTGGAGCTGGATCGCGTGCCGATCCGTACCAAATCACCAATGTTACCCAACTACAAGAGATGAGATATGCTGTTACGTCATATTATGTCTTAATGAATAATATTGATGCCTCAGATACATCGACATGGAATAGCGGAGCTGGATTTGACTCTATTGGTAACTTGAGTGTGCGCTTCTCGGGAAACTTTGATGGCGGAGGCTACAATATCACTGGATTATTTATCAATAGAACCGGCACAGATTATATTGGATTGTTTGGTATCACAAGCACGAGTGTTGAATCCAATTTTTCTGATGTTGGTTTGGTGAATGTTCAAATTTATGGTAAGGGTAACGTTGGTGCTCTTATTGGTTATAATCTACGTTCAAACATCAACAATTCTTTCTCAACAGGTATTGTGACTGCTGCAGGAACGGTAGGTGGTTTAGCGGGTTATAGTGTCCCTAACAGTGGTATAGGTGGGACAATAAATAATTCTTATTCTACTGTAAACGTTACTTCTAATACGTCCGGCTCGGGTGCTGGTGGTCTTGTGGGTCACAATGAGGGTCAGATTATATACTCTTATGCCACTGGATTTATTAATGGAAAAGCTGACACGGGGGGGCTGGTTGGCAGTTCAATAGAAACTACGGCTCTTGTGAAATACTCCTATGCTACCGGAATTGTCAACGGTACAACTTTTGTAGGTGGATTGATTGGTGAAAATACATTTGGCAGTAAAATTTACAATTCCTATTCTCTCAGTAATGTTAATGGTTCGGGAAGTTACGTTGGGGGTCTTGTTGGATTCTCACAGGGTGGTACTACGGTTGTTAATAATAGTTTTGCACGCGGTTATGCAGCTGGGGGATCTGGTGTAGGAGGTTTGGTAGGGACGGTTGATTCTAATTCGGGTACTCCCGTTATTCATAATTCCTATTCGACTGGAAATGTAACAGGATCTAGTAGCTTGGGGGGTCTTGCTGGCGGAAGTACTAATGCCGTTTGTCTCAACAACTTTTGGGATAATCAAACGTCTGGTCAATCTAGTACCAAATGTTCTTCTCTTACTGGTACAGGGAAAACTACCACAGAAATGAAAGATGTGGTTACTTTTACGAGTACGGCTACACGAGGATTAAATATTTCTTGGGATTATTGGAGTGATCCTTATAACGATACAGGCAGTTTAGATCATTGGCATATTAATAGTGCTATCAATGATGGCTATCCATTCCTACTCGGCTTTGGCATTGGCAATATTAGTCTTCCTGAAATTAGCTATAATAGTCCTTCTACCGCTGCGGGAATTATTGCACAGGATTGGATTGCGGTAAATGTTACGTCGTCTGGACTGAATCTTAGTACACTCTCTATTTTATTCTATAATAGTACGGATCTTGTACAGCAGAACAATACTGAGTCTACATCGCTTTTTGTTAATTTTACTGGTCTTTCTAACGGGCGATATTATGTGAATGCTACTCTTAATGATACTTCTGGAAACACCGCAAAATCGAAAAGAACTATTATATTAGATACCACTACTCCGTCAGCTACACTCAATTTACCTCAAGATGGTTCTAATTACACAACCCGCACAATAACATTCAATGCTAGCGTTGCTGATTCACTTGCGGGATTGAAAAATGCAAGCTTATTGCTTAACGGAACTATTAATCAAACCAATACTTCTTTGATTAGTGGAGAAGTATTATTTAATGTTACGTTTGGTGATGGGGATTATAATTGGAGCATTAGTGTTTATGATGCTGCCGGAAATTTAAATCAATCAGCACCGTACAAAGTTCGAGTAGACGGTACTGTTCCTTTAGTTCAGTTCTTGAATCCAACAACCAATATGAGTAATCTATCGCAGTTGTACATCGAAGCCAATGTCACAGCTTCTGATGGTGCGCTTTCTAATATTAGTCTCCGGTTATATAATGCGACTGCTCTTATCAATGAAACCGTCAGCGCCGTAACACCGTATTTTGTTAATTTTACACTTAGCCGGGATGGAATATATTATCTAAATGCGACGGCTAATGATACTTTTGGTAATCTCAACTCTACTGAGACCAGGACTATTACTCTTGATACCACTTCTCCTCGCATTGATCTTACAAGTCCCACTTCCACTAATAACAGTAATGTTTCTGCTAATTCTATTATTGTTAATGCTTCTGCTTTGGATGCCACCTCTGGCGTTGGAACAGTTATCTTGCGGTTTTATAATTCTACTCGTGACCTCATCCAAACGAATACTTCTTCAGGGGGTGTAAGTTCGTTTTATGTTAATTTAAGTGGATTAAGCGACGGACTTTATTATTACAATGCGACAGTGAACGATAGTGCAGGCAATACAAATTCGACTGAAACACGAAGCGTTACTCTTGATCAAACTATTCCACTAATTAGTTATGGTACTGGTACATTAGCAAATCTTTCTAATGTTTCTCAAGGTCACATCTTTATCAATGTAAGTGTAACCGAATCGAATTTTTTTAATATCACTTTCCAGCTGACAAATTCGACTGGTGAGGTGAATAGTACTACTTATTCTACTTCAGTTGTGGTTATTAATTGGACGGGTCTTCCAGCTGGTTTGTACTATTATAATGTCACTGTGAGTGATAGAGCGGGTAACATAAACTACACTGATACACGTGTCGTTACTCTTGATCAAACTATTCCGCTAATTAGCTATGCTACGGGTACGTTAGCAAATAATTCTAATGTTTCTCAAAATTATGTTTTTGTTAATGTGAGTATTACTGAGGCGAATTTTGCTAATATCACCTTCCAGTTGACAAATTCGACTGGTGAAGTGAATAGTACTACTTATTCTGCTTCTGTTGTTGTTATTAATTGGACAAGTCTCTCCGACGGTTCGTACTATTATAATGTAACTGTGAGGGACAGGGCTGGGAACATTAATAGTACTCTTACAAGGGTATTAAATTTGGATGTTGTTGCTCCCTCTATCACGTTAGTGGAACCAGTAAATTCAACTTCCTCTACAACGAATGCATACAATTTTACATTTAATGTTAGTGACTCGAATATAATTACGGACTGTAGCTTAATTTTAGATGATACGATTATTAATTCTCTTACTACTCTTGACAATGGGGGAACTAATGGTATGTATAATTCTTCGTTGTCAGTGGCATCACACACGTGGAGTGTAAACTGTACGGATAATGCTGGCAACATAGCAAACAGTTCGCGCTATAATCTTACTATCACGGCATCAACGAGCCAGACGACTGTGGAATCTAATACCCAACCTGTGAGAGATAATGGTGTGAGTGGTGGTTATATCTCCAATGTTTATTATGCTAATGAACAGTTTAATTCGGATGGCAATTCCTACTCGCTAAAGTTATCCGATAGAATTAGGTTTGCGGTGGATTTAACAAATCATACTCTTACACTCAATAAATTTAATTCTTCTGGAGCGCAAGTTACAATTCAATCTAAACCCATGGTGGTCTATTTGGAGAAAGGAGTAGAGGCGGAGTTTGATCTTAATTATGATGGGGTTAATGATGTTACCATCAAGTACGAAGGCGTCCACCTACTTTCTCGGAAGGCGAAGCTTTTTATTCAAAAAAAAATTCCCACTAAAGTTCAGCCAGTGCAGCAAGAAGAAATAGTTATTCAATCTAATTCTCCCTCCTTGGAGGAGAAATTAGTTATCTCGCCTGAAGTTAAATCAGAACGTAAAAAAAATTACACCTCCTATCTTATCATTCTTATCATTTTTATTGCCATGGCATTTCTTCTCTTCTCAAAAGAAAAGAAACAAGGACCTTCTCTAGGAAATCGGCATAATTAATGATATAATGGAATCAGACTATCTCCATAATGAGAACTTCTTTCAAGAAAGTAAATAGGAAAGATCGAGACAAGATTTAATTCTACTTTGAACATTATTGAGGATATTGGTTATAGGTATAAAAATGTTATATTTTTCTCCACCCCAAACCTTATAAATCTACAGTTTGTCTAGTTTTATCTTATGAACGCTCTTACGATTCAGAATCTCTATAAAACATATCCCCAAGGAGTTAAAGCACTTGAGGGTGTTGATTTACAAATTAAGCAAGGTGACTTCTTTGGTCTTTTAGGCCCTAATGGTGCGGGTAAATCAACGATAATTGGAATTATTACAGGACTTGTGACAAAAACCAGTGGTAAAGTTCAGATTATGCATTATGATATAGATGCGAATTTTACTCAGGCACGTCAGTTAATTGGAATTGTTCCACAGGAGATGAATTTTAGCATTTTTGAAACTGTCCTTAATATTGTTGTTGATCAGGCGGGGTATTATGGAATTCCACGATCTATTGCTGTGCAACGGGCAGAGAAATATCTCAAAGAATTAGGTCTATGGGAAAAACGTGATGCTGTTTCACGAACATTATCCGGTGGTATGAAGAGGCGCTTGATGATTGTACGTGCTCTCATTCACGAACCGAAAATTTTGATTTTAGATGAGCCTACGGCGGGTGTTGATGTGGAATTACGTCGCGGCATGTGGGATTTCTTAGTGCGGGTCAATAAAGCGGGGACTACAATTGTACTTACTACTCATTATTTAGAAGAAGCGGAACAATTATGTCATACTATAGCTATTATCAATAAAGGCATCATTATTGAAAATACTTCGAAGAAAAATTTGCTTGCCAAATTAGAGTCGCAAACATATTTACTGGATATTAAAGGAACGATTAAAGATGTTCCTGCGGTTTCTGATTTTGTTCTTCGATTGATGGATGAGAATACACTTGAAGTTGATTTAAAATCTAAACAGACTCTTACTATGCTTTTAAGCGCGCTTGCAGAACAAAAAGTTGAGGTGCTCAGTGCTCGCGCTAAGTCAAATCGTTTAGAAGAATTATTTTTACGTTTTGTGGAGGGCAAACAATGACTTCCTATGTTTCGTTACAAACGATTTTGCGCAAGGAAATTAGTCGATTTTTGCGTATCTGGTCGCAGACTCTTCTTCCTTCAGTTATTACAATGGTTCTTTATTTCATCATTTTTGGCGAGATTATCGGTTCACGGATCCAAAGCGTTGGTGATTTTTCGTATATTCAATTCATTGCGCCTGGACTCATTATGATGGCGATTATTACAAACGCGTATTCCAATGTTGTTTCATCGTTTTTTGGAATGAAATTTCAGCGTAGTATTGAGGAGATTCTGGTTTCGCCAACGCCAAGTTGGGTGATTATTGTGGGGTTTACTCTTGGGGGTGTTGCACGCGGATTGCTCGTTGGACTTTTGGTTACATTAGTTGCTCTCTTTTTTACGCATCTCACGGTTTATAGTATTGTATTTGTGTTTATTTTTGTGTTACTCACGGCAATTGTTTTTTCGCTTGCAGGGATGCTCAATGGTATTTTTGCCAAAAAATTTGATGATGTGTCAATTGTTCCAACCTTCGTTTTAACCCCGCTTACATATCTTGGAGGTATTTTTTATTCGATTAGCGCACTTGGAGAACCTTGGCAAACAATTTCTAAATTTAATCCCATTCTTTACATGGTCAATGGTTTTCGCTATGGCATTTTAGGGTATAGTGATATAAACGTGTATATTGGTATTACAATTTTAGTATTATTCAGTGTCATATTATTTATAGTAAACCTAGTACTTATCAACCGCGGGGTTGGTTTACGTCAATAAGGAGGATATAAACAATGTTAACATTATACGGAAATAAACAGTCAGCGAGCTGCCTTAAGGTGGATTATGTCTTACACATCTTGAACGTACCGTTTGAATACAAACAACTTGATTTTCAAAAGGATCTTAAGACCGAGTGGTATTTGAAGATTCATCCTGTGGGAAAGGTTCCAGCAATCGATGATAATGGTTTTGTGATGTTTGAGAGCGGAGCAATTGTCGATTATTTATGTGAAAAGCAGAAAAGTGCTTTGGTTCCCCATGATCTTAAAGCACGGGCACTCATGCGTCAATGGATCGCGTTTGTTGATATCCAGATATATC
This sequence comes from uncultured Methanosarcinales archaeon, assembly GCA_964362485.1. Taxonomy (GTDB): domain Archaea; phylum Nanobdellota; class Nanobdellia; order Woesearchaeales; family GW2011-AR9; genus CAMAVK01. Next base: position 7,807 of record CAYIEX010000043.1, read on the forward strand.
CTGCGGTGGGCAAGGTTGCATTTAACCGTGTGTTTGCTCCGATGATGAAAATGCCGGTGAATGAAGCGAATATTGAAGCTGGACTTAAGGAACTGGATCGGTATTTGCCAATTATTGAAAAACAACTTAGTACTCATAAATATTTTGCAGGTGCTGAAATGACGCTTGCAGATGTAGTCTTACTTGCAAGTCTTGCGTATACGGATATGGCGAAAATTGATTTGCTTAAATATAAAGCGATCAGTGCGTGGCGCGCAAGGATGCAAGCACAAGAGTGGTATAAGAAGGTGCATACTGTGTAGTTACAGAGAAGTTTTTTCTTCTCTTTTTTTTAATATCTTTTTATATCTTATAACTCCAATAAAGATATGACAATAACCAAAGATTAACCAAAGATCTGACAATATCATAGAAGCTTTTATAAATAAAGAAGTTAAATTGAAGTTAAGGTAATATAGTTGTTCAACATGAATTTGTTCCTGTTGAACTCCTTATAGTCCAATGTGGGCTATATTGGGAAAGAAATTTATCTCCTCTTATTGGTCTGTTATATTTCTTGCAATGAGAGGAGGACCAATAATACATAGCTCCTTCTCAGCCTGGAGAAACAATGAAAGAAAATAGTATAGACATTAGTAGTATAGATGAATTGCCTGTAAATCGTGTGTTTATTGATGCAATTAAGAAGTTGGGTTTTACTGAGTTAACACCAATTCAAGCAAAAGCAATCCCTGTCATTATGGAAGGAAAAGACGTTGTAGGTCAATCTGGAACTGGTTCTGGAAAGACACTTGCTTTTGGCCTTCCTCTTTTAGAGAAGGCGCAAGCTGGGCGCGGCATTCAAACATTAATTTTAACTCCCACGCGTGAGCTTTGTGTTCAAGTAGCAGATACGCTCGATAGTCTTGGGCGCCTCAAAAATCTTCGCGTGGTTAGTATCTATGGCGGCGTTAGTATTACGCCACAAATTAGGGATCTACAACGCGCTGATGTTGTGGTTGGAACGCCGGGACGTATTTTAGATCATATTGATCGGCGTACCATGAATTTTGAAAGAATTGGAATTATGATTTTAGATGAAGCGGATAAGATGTTTGAGATGGGTTTTGCTGAGGATGTTGAGAGTATCATGGAGAATCTTCCTGATAAGCGCCAAACGCTTCTCTTTAGCGCGACGATGCCACCTGAATTAGAGAAACTGATGCATAAACATTTGTACCATCCAGTAAAAATTGAAGGGCAAAAAGCAGTCGATATCAGACTTTTACGTCAAGGATATTATGAAGTTGATGCACGTGACAAATTTTCACTTTTGGTTCACTTACTGAAGAATGAAACATCAAAACTAGCGCTTGTCTTTTGTGCAACACGTGATGAAGCGGATATTGTAGCGTGGAATTTAGGAAAGCTAGGAGTTGCGGTAAAAGCTATTCATGGTGGATTAAGCCAAAGTCAGCGTCTGCGGTCACTTGATGCTCTCAAGGAAGGAAAAATTAGTGTGCTTGTGGCGACTGATGTTGCGGCACGTGGTCTTGATATTAAACATGTTTCACACGTTTATAATTATGATGTACCAAAAACAGCAGAAGATTATACTCATCGTATTGGTCGAACGGCACGTGCTGGTGCAGAAGGGGACGCAGTAACATTGCTTAGCCCGCGTGATCATGATAATTTTAGGAGGATTCTTGCTAATAGATCCGTTAAAATCGAGAGTCACAATGTCCCTCGCTTTGATCGGGTTGAATTTATTCGTAACCCTCATGATCGTGGGGGAGAGCGTGGTGGTCGTGGATTTCGAGATGCTCGAAGCGGCGGTTTTGGTGGTGGACGTGGTGGTTCACGCGGTGAAGGGCGCTCTTTTGGTGGTTCAGCAAGCCGTGGAGAAGGCCGCAGTGAAGGTCGACCTTATGGTGAGCGACGTTCGGAACACCAATCTTTTTCCGGTCGTTCATCTGATAATAAACGCAAAGAAGAAGGCTCGCAAGAGCGTGGTCGAAGTGGTGGTGGTGATTGGCGCAGTCAAGGCAAGCCATCACGCTTTGGCCGTGGTGATAGGCGATAGAAACAATATAGTGGTCCGCAATGTTGCTTGTTCCTGCTGGAACAATCTCTTTGAGGACAATTGTAACACTCTAATTTCTTTTTAAATTTTTGTTTGTTCTATACATTTATGAATTTTCCAGCGAAAGTCTTAATAACCCTCTTTGTTTCTTTTGTTGTAATGGTGTTTGAGCAAACTGTTACAAAAGAGGCGCGCGCTGAAATTCGCTTCGTGATCCGCGAGTATCAGGAGTTAGTTCAGCTTCTTAGTTTGATTCGTAAAACAGATGATTCTGCTGTCCTGGCGACACGTCTTCGAGGTTTGCGTACGTTGCTGGTAACGTTACGCGGTGGTTTCTTTGGTGGTGAAGAACGTGTTGAATATCAAGTTGCAAAACATTTTAAAACTCTTACTAAATTAATTGAGAAACAACGATTTTCTTTATCTTCTTCTTTGTCTCCTCCGGTTCTTAAGCAAGTTGATGATCTTTTGGAAAAGGCACGTGTACATGAAGCTACCTTGGAAGTCTTGGGTGCTCGTGGTGGTGAAATCGAAGTTACGATTAATCAGGCCCTTAAGTGCAATAATGATCAGGAATGCGCCCATTTGATGGGGAGTATTGCAAATTTAATTAAAAAAGCCATTACTGCTGATCAAGGGCTGGAACTATGTTTGAAGAGGCTGATGACGCTGGTTTCTGCAAAAAATACAACTCCACTTGCTCGTGCTGCTCTTAATTAAGATACTTCGTAGCTATAATAGTACTGATATTTATTTAATAATAGTTAAGATTAATTTAGTTAAGATTAATTTTCACTTCTTCGCTACTTTTTCTTCACGCAGTACCCATTTAGCTATTAAAAATACGACAAACGCTATAATGACGAAATTTATCACTGCGGCAAGGAAGGCACCCCAGCTAATTATAACGGGACCAAGCGAGAAGGTTGCTGTTTGCCAAGCTCCACCAGGAACAAAAGGAGTGATGAGAGGCATAATGATATTATCTACTAAAGACTTAACGAGTGTTGTTGCCGCAGCGCCGATGATAAAAGCTACGGCTAGGCCGGTAACTTTGTACTCATTTAGAAATTCTTTAAATTCAGTAATTAGTTTCATGTGAGGTATTATTTCAAGAACTTTTTATAGGTTTCGAAGTAACAATGATAAATAATAGAAAAAGTTAAAAACCAAACACAAAAAAGTGTTTACTATGAGACTAGATTATCATTATCCTCGGAGTAAAATACCTGTTGGAGTAGATATTACTTTTAACCCAAATGTTGAATATCATATTGACTATGTCCATAGTGTTGTTGTGAAATATGTTCGGCCTAATACACCACGTTATGATGAACTTTTCTCAGCTGGGGTCGAAGGTCTTGTTAGAGCAGCCTCAAAATATAATCCTACTCGAGGCATTCCATTTATAGGGTACGCTAATTGGTGGATAAAAAAAAAGATTTTTAATGAAATGTGTTACCATAATGGTTTAGCCGGTAAGACCGCAATTCGTGAGAAGGTGGGAAGAAAAAAGAGAGAAATTAACCAAAAACTACAACAAGGATTGACTTTAGAAGAAATTTCAGCTCAACTAGAGGTTTCTCAAGAGGAACTTGAAGAGGGTATTCAGGCGCATCAACCTGTTGTTTCATTAGATACACCTTTGCATGACAATGATCAGAGAACTATGGCGAATTTACTGATTTCTGATTCGCCCTGTGATCATCATAGTACGCCCCTATCTGACCATCCCTCACTTTATGCACCGAAGATTATCGAACGGTTCGAGCGAGAGGGGATATTAACGGAACGTGAATCACAAGTACTTCGTCTTCGATATTGCAGCGGTGCGCCAAAGTTAGTTCATCATGAAGAGGTTGGCAAAGTCATAGGCATGGCAGAACGAGGCGAACCATTCCCAAAACAAAGAATCAAGCAAATTGAAGATAAAGCGATTATTAAAGCAAGAAAAGCTGTCCGCAGGATATGGGGCTGCTAATATTTCAGGAAAAAAGCCACAATTATTTTAAAGAAGCACCCTTTTTAGCAGGTTATGGATTCCGTTCGTCAATGTGGCAGTTAATTTTTCTTCTAGTTAGGATTCCAATACAAATACGTAAGTCGTATATTTTATTAACATTTGAGATTATATTTGACAATAATACTATGGTGAAACTCTATGAATACATCACATAAACATGTTCAATACGCACCTAAAGAGTGCATGACCCTTGAAGGTCACCCTAAAATTGAAGGGTATGATTTTGAAAAAGGACTTGATTTTGCTGCGTTCTTGCAGTCGTTTGCAAGACAAGGGTTTCAAGCAACCCATCTTGCACAAGGAATTGAGATCGTAAAAGCGATGCGAAGGGAGAGAGCAACAATTTTTTTAGCGTACACCTCTAATATGGTCAGCTCAGGCAATCGTGAGGTTATCAAGTACCTTGTGAAGAACAAGAAAGTAGATGTGCTGGTGACATCTGCGGGGGGGATTGAGGAGGATGTTATTAAGTGTTTGAAACCTTTTGTTTTAGGTCAATTTGAGGTTCCGGGCCGGATGCTCTTTGAGAATGGGGTAAATCGAACAGGGAATATTTTTGTTCCTAATGACCGGTTTGCTTATTTTGATACGTTTATGCAAGAATTTTTTGAAAAAATCTATACTCGCCAAAAAGAGACCGGACTGGTGCTGTGCCCGAATGATCTAATTCGTGAGTTAGGTCTTACAATTAATGATCCTAATTCAATTCTCTATTGGGCGGCAAAGAATGATATCCCCATATTTTGTCCCGGAATTATTGATGGGTCACTTGGTGATTTAATTTACTTTTTTAAACAGAGTCATCCTGATTTTCTTTTGGATGTGTCTAAGGAAATTAAAGATATTGTGCAGATTGTTCTTAATTCCGAGAAGACGGGTGGAATTTTATTGGGGGGTGGTATTAGTAAGCATTTTGCACTTAATGCCAATATCTTTAAGGAAGGCTTTGATTATGTAGTGTATATCAACACGGCGCAGGAGTTTGATGGGTCCGATAGCGGTGCGCGAGTGGAAGAAGCGATTTCGTGGGGTAAAGTAAAACCTGATGCGCTTGCGGTGAAAGTTCATTGTGATGCTACGATTGCGTTTCCACTGTTAGTTGCGGGTGGGTTTATTGAGTCGACTGCGGAGCGGGATTGAGAGGAGTTGGATGGACGATTATTGTTGAGAATGAACAATAAGTACAAACTAGTTGTGGGGATTCGCAAGAGAGATAGTGCGTTTAGTGAAACTGAGGTTTTATCTCCACTTTATTTTGTATCTTTGGATGAGTTACGGCATGCGTATTTACAAATTAAAACACGTATAGAAGAGGAGGGGAAGCGTGTTTGGTTTGCTCGTGTCTGGGAGTTTGGAAAAGAAGATTATCATGATATGGAAGGGGTTCTGGAATAGGAGGTTGTTTGATCAAAACCTTTTTATAAGGACTTCAATATTTGGCGCTTACGGCGAAGTAGCTTAGCCTGGTTATAGCGCCACGCTCATATGTTTGAGCATTGAGGCTTCGGCTGATGACAAACTATAGTCATCCAACGGATTCATTCGGATCAAAGTTGGATGACTAATAGTCCACAAAGTAACATGTTCCTTCCGGAACATTTTCTTTGAGGACTATGTTGGCAAATCGGGTTACGTGGAAGTTGGGGGTTCAAATCCCCTCTTCGCCATTTCTTTTTTGGTCCACATATTATAATTATTCATTCATCTTGATCTATAAATAAACGATTAAGAATAGAACTCATACGCAAAGCGTCTTACATCTACTTATGAAACTGGTACAGTTGTCCTTTTCCTTGAGGAAACCAAAAGCGTGGAAATTGGGGTGTTACTCCTTCTCGCTAG
>CAYIEX010000044.1:0-13568 GCA_964362485.1 uncultured Methanosarcinales archaeon
AGAAAAAAGTAGATGGTGCCCCTGAAAAGAAAACTGTTAAAGCTAATAATACATTTATTATGGATCTTGTTGCTGGCCGACCCATCCTAACTCATCCACTGGGTGTTGGCGGTTTTCGTCTTCGTTATGGCCGCAACCGGACCTCGGGTTTTTCAGCGACAGCTCTTCATGGCGCGACACTTATTGTTTTGGACAAGTATATTGCCATTGGAACACAACTCAAAGTGGAGCGTCCTGGAAAAGCTGCAACAGTTACAATGTGTGACACACTTGATGGTCCAATTGTTCGCCTTATTGATGGGAGTGTGCTTTTTTTGCGTTCAGAAGAGGAGGCTAAACAATGTCACTCCCAAATTGAGGAAGTGCTTTTTTTGGGTGATATTCTCTTTAACTATGGTGACTTCTCTGAGAATGGTCAAAAGCTAGTTCCTGCCGGTTATTGTCAAGAATGGTGGGCTTTAGAATTAGAAAAAGCCATTATGGTAGGGGGAATTATTGATTATGCTCTACGGAGCCTAGAAGTACAAATTGATCCTACTCATCTTTGTGAGATAGTGGAGAAACCTCTTTTTGTAGAACCAACTTTTGAGGAAGCAGTGGTACTTAGCACTACTTACAAGGTTCCTCTCCATTCATCTTATATATTTTATTGGAAACTGGTTTCGGGAAAGGATTTACTGTTATTACGTCAATGGTTGGGCGAAGGTAAGTTAAAGAAGGATAAAAACGGTGTACAGAAGATTATCCTCCCTTATTACCCCAAGCAAGACCATCACTACAAATCAAAAAAAATTTTAGATTTTATAGGTTGCGTCCATCAAATTGTGGGTAAGGAAAACTTGGTATTAGCAGAAAATGAAGCAAAAATTATTGCCTTCATGTTTGGTTTTTCCACACAAGAGGAAATGGAACACTGTACTATTACTTCAGAACAGGCTGACAATAAAGATGGTCTTGAATTAATCAATTCTATTAGTTCTATTGTTATTCGTGATAAAGCGGGTACTTTTATTGGGGCACGCATGGGCCGACCTGAAAAAGCAAAAATGAGAGCAATGACTGGTTCTCCTCAGGTAATGTTTCCAGTGGGAGATGAAGGGGATAGGATGCGCAGTTTCCAGGCTGCTCTTGAAGCAGGCAAGGTTAACAGCACATTTCCCTTATTTTATTGCACTCCATGCCAAAAGGAAATGGTTTACCTCCAGTGTGAAGAATGTGGCAGTGATTGTATACGTAAATATAATTGTCGTCAATGTGGTGATGTGGCCAGCGATACTTGTCGACATGGTAAGGCGAATCCATACAAAATGATGGATATTAATATTCACTATTACTTCAACAAAGCAAAAGAGCGTCTTGGTGAAAAGATTCATCCAGACTTAATAAAGGGTATTCGAGGTACGTCTAACAAAGAACATCTTGTTGAACATCTTGCTAAAGGAATTTTGCGTGCAAAACATGCTATTTATGTCAATAAGGACGGGACCACAAGGTACGATTGTACAGAGTTGCCTCTTACTCACTTTAAGCCAAAAGAAATCAAAGCGCCTGTTGACAAGTTGCGATCATTAGGATACGAAACAGACATTTATGGTGTGGCTCTAACCCATGATAATCAAATTCTTGAAATTAAGCCTCAGGATGTAATTATACCTGGTTTTGATTCGCTTGATGAATCAGCACCCAAAGTTCTTAGCCGGGTTGCTCAGTTTGTCGATGATTTATTGGTTCAGTTCTATGGATTAGAACCATTTTATACTATTCGCAAACATGAGGATTTGATCGGGCACTTAGTTATTGGCCTTGCCCCGCATATTTCTGCTGGTTTAATTGGGCGTATTATTGGTTTTTCGGAGACGCAGGGACTTCTAACTCATCCTATGTATCATGCTGGTATGCGTCGAGACTGCGATGGAGATGAAGCTTGTGTTATGCTCTTAATGGATGCTCTGCTTAACTTTTCAAGAAAATACTTACCTGAGCGACGCGGTGCTAAGACGATGGATTCACCACTTGTTCTCACTGCAATTTTGAACCCAGCTGAAGTTGATGATCAAGTTCATGGTATAGATGTAATGTGGCGTTACCCACTTGAATTATATGAGGCAGCATTGGAAATGAAAGCGCCAAAAGAAGTAAAGTGGGGTCCCGATAAGAAAAAAGTAGAACAACTTAAAGATAGGTTGGGAACACCATTACAATTTGAAAAAATGGGGTTTACTCATCATGTTGATAATCTCAACAAAGGTGTGTGTTGTTCGGTTTATAAGACTGCTCCGTCAATGGAAGAGAAATTAATGGGTCAAATGGAAATTGCTCAAAAAGTACGTGCTGTTAATATGGATGATGTTGCTAAACTTGTTATTCAAAAACATTTCTTGAAAGATATTAAAGGTAATTTACGTAAGTTTTCGATGCAGCAATTTCGTTGTGTTAAATGTAATGAAAAATATCGCCGACCTCCACTCTCCGGTAATTGTTCAGCGTGCAATGGGAAATTGATTTTTACTATCTCCGAAGGGTCTGTGCGAAAATACCTAGGTCCATCCCTTATGCTTGCAGAAAAATATAATTTTTCACCCTACTTAAAACAGACTCTTAATATTCTCAAAACAGATGCTGACCATCTTTTTGGTAGAGATAAGGAAAAACAGGTCGGGTTGGGATCGTTCATGAGCTGAGGGCTAATTTTTTATGGTTAAATGCACTCGTACTGGAAAAAGTTAGGGAAAAATAAGTTTTTATGATGGGATAAATTTATAATCATTAAGTTTATATCTATCTTATTTATTAAAAGAGGTGGATAGATGAAAAAGTTAATTTTGCTTATTGTAATTCTAGCTGTAACGCTGGTGATTGCTGGATGTCCCCAACCGGGGCAGAGTATTTTGAGTTCTGATGGATCGGTTGATGAAGAATCTTCGGAGAGCGCGCTTGCTGGCAATGCGGTTGCGAAATCAAAAGTAAAGGTAACTAGTTGTCAACAAACAAAAACAGGAATTACTGTTGTTTCATATGGTAAAACAGTTTCCTATAGGAATGGTTGTGTTGGTCAAAACCTGTTAGCGTACTCCTGCTTATCAAAAACGTCATATCAAGCGGCAACTAATAATTGTAATGGAAATGGATGTACAGCAGGAAGATGTAATGCTGCACCAGAACCGGCTCCTGCACCAACTGGTGAAGCACGCGATGAATTACCGTTGTTTTATGATGTAGATTTGGATGGATCAGTGTCAGAACGTGATGTGTCGTGTTGGGGAAATGTTCTGAACGGCGATCGCGCTTGCTTGCGAGTTCCAGAAAGAAGATTGTCGTTTAGCTGTCAAAACGATGGGCAACCTAAAGTACAAGCTGAAGACAATCAGATCATAACACGTTTGTGGTTTGATCGAGCACTGCCTGCCAATGTTATCGATGCGAATCTGGATTTGATTGCTGATTGTCAGGTTTATGATTGGGATCTAGATGGTATCATCTTTAAAGATGATAACTGTCCTTTTAGCCATAACCCTGATCAACAAAACTCTGATGGGGACACACCAGGAAATTCCTGTGACGGAAATAATGACAATGATCAACTAACTGATTCAAATGACAATTGTCCACTAATTGTTAATGATGATCAATTAGATTCAGATAATAATGGAGTTGGTGATGCGTGTGAGTTCTGTTATTATCTCGATACTTCTGGCGAGAAACTGCCTGCTGGAGCAATGTACCCTGGTGTCTTTGCAACTGGTCAAGGACAGTTTAGACCAACTGTATACATTCAAAATCCTCGATCATGGGTCTCTTTTAGTGGTATTGTTTCAAATGAAGGAACATCACTAAATCAATGTGAAGATGATAATTACTTATTAAGAAATTGTATAGGAATTGGGCTTTCTACAAGTAGTGGCGTAGGATACACAGGTGCTACGGTTCCTCAAATATTGGAATATCCTTTGACTCCCAATACTTGTACTAATGATCGGACCGCTTTTTTTAATGTAACAGCTAATGCTTGTAGTGGTACACAAAATAGGGTTGATACTTCTTGTGGAGCGAACCAGATTTGTGTGGTTGGTGGGTTTGGATATGGAGCAGATTATTGTGCTGATTGTGGGTCGAGAATTTGCCTAAATGCAACCCGTCAAACTCAGCAAGCTGTTCTAGGATGGGAAGCAAGTTGTCCTCAGAAATATCCGGCGGGAACCTGGATTGATAGTGGCCAAACCGTGCAGTGTTAATTTTTTTTTTCTATTTTTAAATAATGAGAACTAATAATTTATGCTCCTTAGGATCTACCCTTCACAAAAAGCTTGAGCATGGGGAATTCCGTCTACCCAGAGAATTCGCGCGACGTCAATAAGTTCTAAATTAAGTGCTAATTCAACTATATTTTTTCCAGTAAGGTGGAGGTGACGGCCTTGACGCAGAAGGATTATGACTTCTTCCTTGCCTTTTTCTTCCCCCTCAAAGAATTTTCCAGTTACATTAAGCTCTCTTTTTCCTTCAGAGAATACTTTTCCCAAAATTTCTGTATCTGTAATTACGATGAGAAGTCCATGGATGCTTTTGTGAGTTGCAACGGTATACATTGTTAAACATTTTTAACAGGTTTTTTTATACCACAGGCAAGGCATTTAAGATACATAATACTTTTTTCTTCGGTTAATTTTGTATCGGGCTTGCCACATTCAGAACAATACACAAATTCACTAACATACTTTTTAATTTTCTTATTAATTTGAGATGCCGGGACTTTTGTTCCAAAAATTACGAGCTCACCTACAATTTTTCCTGGGGTTGCTAATTCACGTAATAAATATTTGAGGAGATGTTCTTCACTGCGACCAATGTCTTTGGCGATTTTTTTAAGATTACTCACAACCGTCTTGTTACCTTCTAGGTGGCCTTTGACCTTTTCAAGGTTAAATCGGTCCGTGCCTTCCCCCTGTTCTGGAAGTTCTACGTGGGCCTTGTTCAAGAGTTGTTCATAATCATCCATACCTGTTTATTTTATGGAATGCTTTATAAATGTTTATCCAAAAATGAGACTTCAATTTGTGGAATATGGGGATAAGCCGATTAAAGAAGTTTCCATAGGTTGGCTTACGGCTCTGTAGAAAATCTCTAGGGAACCACCGGAGGCTCGACTTTTTTCGCGGGAATTCCTGATGACGCTATGCACCCGCAGGGTCCAACCCCGCATAACGCGCTCGATATACTATCGCAGAAAAAGTCGCCTGAGGCCGCCGGTGGTACTTTTTCTACAGAGCCTTGGCTTACGCAACGTTTATATATCGTAAAATACTTGTTCTACTACAAATAGATTTCAAAAGAGGTGTCATTATGGCAGGTTTAGAATTAGCAGAAGTCATTTTAGCAGTAATTATTGGTACTTTAGCAGCAATTGTCTACTCTTTGCGTGTTCTTATTTTATTGGAAAGACGCGTTGCGAGTATGGAAGAAAATATTCAGAAGATGACTGCTAAGGTTCTTAAGGAAGAAACAATTATTGAGAAAGCGCTTAGGAGAAAAAGATAAATTATCTCTTTTTTGTTTTTTTGGCTTGTTTATTAGTTTTTTTCTTTACTGATTTTATTTTCTTGCTCTTTTTTACAATTTTTTTGGTTGCTTTCTTTCTCTTGAGTACTTCCTTTTTACGTTCTTTGGCTTTCTTTTTGAGAACCTTTTTCTTTTCACGGAATTTTTCAACTTCTTCTTGGGCACTCACCAGTTGCTTTTCGAGCTGGGCAATACGCTCTTCGCTATTGTCTTGCAAGAGAAGTTTGCCACATTCAGGACAGTGAAACTCAAAATCCATTGCATTATCAAAATTAAGTCGTACACATTTGCCCGGGCAAACAAAGAAGAGCTCCTGCTTTTCAGATTCCAGTTCCAGCTTTAATCTTTCTACTTCATCGCGCTTCATGCGTACATAGTTGAAAAAGACATTTTCTGGCTGTATTGTCCAATAGTAGATGTACCATCCTTTCTCTTTGTCTTTTTTACGGTTGAACGACACTAAGTTGTTATTATAAAGAATGTACAGTAACTTGCGAATTATCTTAATATCTTTTTTTGTTCTTGTGGCCAAGTCAAACTCGGAAACGTTCTCCTTACCATTAAGCTCGTTAATTAGGGGTAATCCTTCTGGACCAAGAATACGAAGTAGTATTTGTTCAGTTTTTTTAGGAGGGAGGCGCATTTTGTAGTGATAGAGATGAAAAGCGTTATTGTAAAGAGTGACAACACTTTTAAATGTTTCGGTTGGTTTGATTTTATAGTCTTAGGAGGCTCTGTCCGGATAAGAGTGGATTTGTATACTGGAGCACGGCGCCATAATTTTTGTCTCTCGACAAAAATGCGCCTCATAAGGGCGCAAGGAATGAAACACCGATTGCATTCCTGCGCAGAAAACCCATAGTTTTCTTGCGCCAGTATACAAAATGGATCATTTCTGGACAGAGCCGTCTTGAGCAAACAACTTAAATACTTGATTTATGTCTTTTATACGATGATTAATACCAAAGCAAAGGGTACTAAAGGCGAGCGCGAGTTAATCAAAATCTTCAATGAAAGTGGTTGGTGCGCTATTCGTTCTGCTGGCAGCGGATCTCAGCGATATCTATCTCCTGACATTCTTGCAGGCAATGCCATTCGTAGAGTAGCGATTGAATGCAAGGTGACAAAGGATACTAAAAAATATTTCCTTGTTGATGAGATTGAACAACTCAAATTATTTGCTCATATTTTTGGTGCGGAAGCTTGGATTGGATTACGTTTTAAAGCAGAGGCATGGTACTTTTTAATGCCAGAAGACTTGGAATCAACAGGTAACAACTTTGTAGTTTCTCTTGAATTAGCGAGACGCCGGGGCTTAACAGTTCAAGATTTATTGCAAAAATAGAGTAAAATAAGATTTTTTCGGTTCTCTATACCTTCAATCGCATGAAATCTTCAGCAACAACGACGTTATTAAAATAGGTTTTTGCTTCCTCTAATACTTGACTCGCGTCTTTGTAGCGCTGGCTAAGGTGAGTCACTACTAGTTTCTTAACATTGTTTTCTGAGGCTATGAGTGCTGCTTCTTTAACTGTAAGGTGCATATATTTTTCTGTTTTCTCTTTAATCTCGTCAAGATGAGTTCCTTCGGAAATCAATAAATCACAATCTTGTGCTAAAGCATTAGCTCCATTACAAGGGACTGTATCAGCAATGTAACTTATTTTCTTACCTTTTACGATAACGCTAACATCGTCAGGATGAATTTTTTTGCCATTGAGGGTTATCACTTTTCCTTCTTGCAACTCACCCAATACAGGCCCTTTGAGTCCAAATTTATCAGCCTTTACTACATTTATTTTACGCCTATCTTTCTCAATTAAACTAAATCCGTAACAAAGAACGGAATGTTTGAGCGGTTGTGCTTCAAGTTGGAATTCTTCGTTTTCAAAAAATGTTCCGCCCTTTACTTCAATTACTTCATGTTCTATAATATCTTTTGCTGCAAATGAGCGAAGGAGATTTTCTAGATATTTTTTAGTGCCAGGCGGACCATAGATCATAAGTTTTTTGTCTGGTTTATCGGCTCCCATTGTACTTAAGAGTCCGGCAATTCCAAATACATGGTCACCGTGCCAATGACTAATACAGAGTCTTGTGATTTTGGCTGGTTTTATTCCGGCAATACGCATTTGGCGTTGAATTCCTTCTCCGCAATCTAAAAGAATATTTTCTTTTCCAAAACTTACAAGAATACCACTGTGATTGCGAGTTTTCGTTGGCTGCATACATCCTGTTCCTAAAAATAGAATTTCAATCATAAGTACTCCTTAATTTGGCGTAAATTTGTTATTTTTTCTTCGACTTCTCTTTTGTTTTTGCGATCTATTAAGATGGCTTTTATTCCTACCCTCTGAGCTGGCTCGATGTCACTTTGCATACTGTCTCCAATCAGCAAGCAATCTTTTGGTTCCACTTGAAGAGTCTTCAGGACATGATTTATAAATTCTGGATCGGTTTTTATCATTCCTACTTCATACGATAAAAACATGGCATCAAAAAGTGGTGCCATTTTGTACTTTTCTAGTACGCGATTAACTGAGAAGTTGTCTGTGTTAGACATTAAAACGAGCTTGTGAGTCTTTTTTAGATTTTCGAGTGTCTCAAACACTTCCTCATATGGTTTTGCGAGCATCCATGATTTATTCCACATCCCCACTAAGTATTCAATGTCGCGCTGCGTTGGTGGAATTTCAAATGATGTACAAATTTGCTCAAATGCTTCAGAGAGGGTGCTAAAAGGGGACGTCATCATTGCTCTTTCCATACGAACTATAAACTCCGAGAAGGGTAAATTGATGCGTAATGTGTGTTGAACCTGTTTAGTTGGACTCCACACACCGTTTTCAATGAGGGTCCCCCAGAAATCAAATAAGATAACATTCATATAGTCGCAAATGGGGTTGGCTATTTATATTTTACTTATACTAGGTAATCCATATGGTTCTTTGGGAGGTTACGGTAAATCTTTTAAACTTCTTCCTGTTTGTTCCTATTTATGACTCCTGAAGAAAAACTCAAGCTTCTACGCGAAGTCGGTGAAGAGATTATTGATGAACAAGAATTACTAACACTTCTCAAAGAGAAAAAAAATCCTATCGCCTATGATGGATTTGAGCCTAGTGGAAAAATTCACATTGCTCAGGGAATTTTGCGGGCAATTAATGTTAATAAGATGACTAAGACAGGGATCAAGTTCAAAATGTGGGTCGCTGATTGGCATGGTTGGGCTAATAACAAAATGGGTGGTGATTTAGATAAGATTCAGATCGTGGGCAAGTACTTTATTGAAGTATGGAAAGCCTCTGGAATGGACCTTAAGAATGTGGAGTTTGTGTGGGCAAGTGAAGCGATGGGTAACAAGGAATATTGGAAAACGGTTATGCAGATTGCTCGACATACAACCCTAAATCGGATTTTACGTACTACTCAAATTATGGGTAGAAGTGAGTCTGATACACTACAGGCTTCGCAAATTTTTTACCCTTGTATGCAGGCAGCAGATATATTCTACTTAAAAGCGGATATTTGTCAATTAGGCATGGATCAGCGCAAGGTCAATATCCTGGCAAGGGAGCTTGGTGATAAACTTGGTTTTTGGAAACCTATTGCAATGCATCATCATATGTTGATGGGGCTTGGTGAACCGGTCAAATCTGACGATCCAATTGAACGAGCTATTGCGATGAAGATGTCAAAATCGAAACCCGATACTTGTATTTTTATGACGGATACAGAGGAGGATATTAAGCGCAAATTCAAAAAAGCATACTGTCCTGAAAAAATGGCCATTGATAATCCTATTTTAGAATACTGTAAGTACATTATTTTTGAAAAATTTGATACCTTTGAAATTGAGCGGCCAGAAAAGTATGGTGGCAATTTAACATTTAGGTCATACACTGACTTGGAAAAGGCCTTTGTGGCGGGTGAACTCCATCCTATGGATCTTAAGACGGCAACTGCAAAATATATCAATCAATTACTTGAGCCCGTGCGGGATTATTTTGAGAAAAACAAAGAAGCAAAAAAACTTAAAGAGCTGGTGGATAGTTATAGTGTAACACGGTAAATCTCATTTCATTTTCTTATTTTTAATAATTTTCTTACTTATAATTGTTTTTTACTTTCCTTCGAGTACAGTCATGCCATAATGTTTAAAATATTTTTGTACAATGCGTCGGACATCGGCTGTTGTTACGGCTTTGATATTTTTTATGAATTCGTATGTTAAACTAGCATCTTTTACTTGTTCCCAAAAAAGTACTTGGTCTGCAAATTTTTGTGAGTCTTCAAGTTCTAATAGATAGTCGCCTTCCAAAAAGTCTTTCGCTTCTTGTAGATCCTTTTCTGCGATATCTTCAAGTTTTTTAATCTCTTCTAGCATGACATTTTTCACAGTATTGACATTTTTACGGTTAATTGTTGCATGCAGAGCAAAGTAACCAAACGTTGAATCACTAATATGCTGTGTTCCAACTTCATAGGCTAGACCCCGCTTACTTCGTATCTCATGAAACATGCGACCGCTCTGTCCCCGCCCTAGAACAGCATCAATTACTTCAAAGACATAACTATCTTTTTTGGTTCTGGCAAGAGCATGGAAACCAAGGGCAAGATGAGTATTAATAATTTTTCTTTTTTCTTTACGTACTTTGTTTTTAGTGATTACTGGTTCTTGTGGCCTTTTTTTGACAATGCTCTTTCCTTTTGACGCGAGAAACTGGCGTTGAACTTCTTGCTTCCACCCTTTAATATCTCCAATAATGCATATCACCATGTTGTTAGGGTGGTAATATTTGTTAAAGTATGATCTCAACTTTTCTTGGTTAAGACTGGCAATAACTTCTCTTCTGCCATAGGTTGGGTGTCTGGCAGGGTGTCTTTGATATAATAATTTTTGAAGCAGAATCCATTGATAATAGCTTGGTTCATCATTAACCATATCAATTTCCTTTAAAACAATGTTTTTTTCCTTTTTGATATGTTCTTCGAGAAAGAGGGGATTTTGGATAATGTCGGCTAGAACATCAACTGCCAGACGAAAATGTTTTTTAGCAACCTTAATATAAAAACAAGTCCTCTCACCTGTCGTATAGGCATTGAAGTTACCACCAACTCTTTCGATTTCACTTGAAATCTCTAGGTTCGTTGGTCTTTTTGTGGTTCCTTCAAACAGGATGTGCTCTAAAAAGTGAGCTATACCACGCTCTTCTTCTGATTCATCATTACTTCCCACATTTACCATTACTTGTACAACAACAGAATTAGCTTTCTTTGGAATATAGATTACTTTAAGACCATTGTTTAAAATCAACTTATGCATACTATAATCATTATTTTGGGCTTTATAAGATTTTTTAGAACGCAAATTATCTTATTTAAAAGGCATAATAATGTTCCCCTTTTGAGAATGGGGGCAATATTTGTCCCCCTCATCCCAGAGTCCTATTTTTCTAAGAAAAGAATGTTATTCATGTGGGCGTAATCAATATTGTGGATAATATCTATTATTTCTTTGTGAATTATCGTTAATAAACATACTTTCTCGGCAGTAATGTTCTTTTTAACAATAGCTTTCGCTTCCTGCAGTAATTCACTACTGCTGCTAGGATGATAAAATGCTTTCTCCATAATTTTAAGCAGGCGTTGGATAAATTGGTCTTCTGCTGCGCTCAATGTGGTATCGCGCAGGTCATGGAGAGTATCTGCAACGTTTTCCATTTTTTTAAAACACATCCACAAGAAGAGAATACTTTCATGGCTCGTTAGCTGGTTGTCTTCACGTACTTTGCTGCTATTTAGGCAACGTAATAAGACTCTCTTCGCTAAGAGATAGAGTCCATCCACCGTATCTTCTATTTCATCTAATGTCTCATAATCTTTAATACGTAGTGATTCAAGCATAACGTTAAGCATGTAGAGAGTTCTTCTGACAATTCTCTCGATTCTAACATCAATATCATGATACAAAAATGAAATTTCCATTGAAGTTGGACTCTCTCCAGTTACTCCATAACCCTCAATACGCTTAATTGCTTTTTTAATTTCGCGAACGCTGTGGGGATCAAAATGTTTGCTAAATATCGTCACAGTATCAATGTTTTTCATATAACAAAATCGTAAAAATCGTTCTATTCCTTTAATATCTTCTAGTTGTACTGTTACTTTAGTCGGTCGTGGTGTAGATTCTTTACCTGCCTTTATTAGAAGCTCATTGTTGGCTGTTTGTTCAATAATAATACTATCATGGGGTCCCAATTTATTCTCGTTAACCCATGATTTAGGTAGAGTAATAGTGTATGATCTCTTGCCGACAATTTGAAGCTTGCGCGCTTTCATAGGACGTAGGTAATATGGGGTTAATTATGTTTGTGCTATATAATTATTTTGGATTTACATATATTACGGAGCGAAATTATATATCTTTGTCTTCAAATACACCTAGTTATGAGAGGTGACTACAAACGAGAGCATAGCAAGATATTCTGCTCTATTCACACTCATATTTCATTTCAGAAAGAGTATGCCGGAGTCCCCCTACACAGATATGTGCGGGAGAAACCGACGGCAAGCCAGGTTAAGTGTTTTCTCCTATATAATTATTTCGTTATATTGACAAATCTTAGAAAAAACTCAAAAAGAGGTGATACATAAATGCTTTAGTAGAAGTTAGCCACCCCCTTGCACAGATATGTGTGGGAGAAACCGACGGCATAAGGGCGATTTCTACAACAGCAGACATTGAACGAATGGCTTTGCGAAAATTTGTATGGGTTTGTAACCTTTGCACCGAGTATGTGGATTTTACAAGCCGAGAAGGCTTAGAAGACCATGCTAAAGAGGAACATCCTTTAGGTAGTTTTCTGGATTACCACGTACTTTCCAAAGATTCCAACAATTAAGATACTGTTTTGGAGAGATTACTAGTGATAACAATGAAATTTGCAACAACATTATTTGCTGGACTAATAGCTATGAGTTCCTCATGCTGTACTGTTCCCCATCCTTTAGCTCCATTACCTCTCACCCAAAATTCACTGGAGAAAATTCTGCAAGGGGCGTACTGTGTTCGTGTTGAAAGCCAAGGCGTGGATGGCGTTGTTCATTACAGTTATGGGACGGCACTTGCCATCTCCTATAGAGAAAATCAGACAATCCTTACCACTTCTGCTCATGTTGTTCAAGAACCAGGACGTATTATTTTGTCATACTCTCTGGTTGATAATCGTCATGATGAAGAAAAAAAAGATGATATCTCATTTAGGGTTCTATCTTTGGATGAGGGTGCTGATACGGCTATACTCTTGGCCTCTCACAAGATACCTATTGCAACATCGTACGAAATAAAGCCGTCGTTAGAGGTTCACGCTGGTGATAGGGCCTATATCATTGGTTTTCCATTTGGGTTAGGAAAATGGCCCAGCCAAGCAATGGTTTCGGAAGTATACAACGATAAAATAATTCTTGATGGAACAGTAAATTTCGGCAACTCTGGCGGCCTTGCTTTTTATCAAAATAATGATGGGAAATATTTCCTTCTTGGTCAAATTAGAGGTTGTATGGTTGGTGATAGTCCCATTGCCGGATGTAGAGGATATGCACTTGTTGTACCGATAAAAATACTCTTACAATCGTGGGGTGATTACATACATGATGAACGTACTGCCTCTGATCGCACGTGAAGATTACCAACGCCTTGAATCATTATATAGTGATATTCGTAATGATAATGGCCGACTTCGTGATGAAGTTAAGAATCTTAATGATGTTTGTGATGGTTGGCGTGATTTACATGCAAAAACCGAACGGGAGTATAACCAACTTCGATTAGAATATGAATCGTTGACTCGTAAATATAATGAGTTTTCACAATCGAATCATGCTCTGGTTTCTAAGTTAGAAGGGATGGTGGGCATTGTTGCTAATCAAGGTAAACATATTAATTTACTCGATGGCCTTCTTAAAAAACAGCTTGAAATTCGTAAACAACAAAAAGAACTCATAGAAAAAGA
>CAYIEX010000045.1:0-13221 GCA_964362485.1 uncultured Methanosarcinales archaeon
AACCGGAAATTTTCCGAGAGTGGGTTGAGGAACGAGGTGGAAAACCGGCAGTTGTCGTTGCACCAGCTTGTGGAGTGAGAGCGCTTTCGATCGATTTTTCACCATATGGTCGCGCTGGCTTAATGACCGTGCCTTGGAATGAATGGTTTGATCTGCTTGAGCAGAGACATTTGGCGTTTCAATTTCAAGAGAAAGATGCTGATGGGAATGTGAGTTGGCATTATGAGTTGATTTTGAAGTAATGACATCTTGGGGTAGTTTAAGCGTAATTAGAACGATTTCTATTCTCCTCTCCCAAAAACTATTTATAATTGTCTTTTTCTTTATGGGTTTATGGAAATTAAAGATATTAAACCTAATCAAGGCAATATTGATGTGACTGCTGATCTTGTATCAAAAGAAGAACCTCGTTCGTTTGAGAAGTTTGGAAAAGTTGGCAAAGTATGCAATGCTCAGCTTAAAGATGGTTCAGGAGAGATAAAGCTTACTCTTTGGAACGATGAGGTTGATGCTGTTAAGGTGGGAGATAAGGTACAACTGCAAGGGGGTTGGTGTTCTGAATATAAAGGAGAAAGACAACTCACAGCTGGGAAATACGGAAAGATGGAAGTTGTGGGTACAGCGATACTGACTGCAGCGGCAGCTCCTAAACCGTCATTTGCTCGCAATAATGATGACGTTGAACTTTTGACACCACGTTCAAATGTTGCGCCTAAGGCTCCTTCTAAAGGGAAGGCGTATGATCCTTATGATGATGAAGGTGAAGCAGTACGTCTTGATGATGAAGAGGAGTTTGTGGATTAGGTTTTTTTATGTTTATTTTTTTTAGATTTATGCTCTTTTTAGATTTATTCTAGAAGGATCCTATCGAAACCTATATATAGCAAAGAATCCATTTTTGAGGTATGGTGATAGCAGAAAGCACGGCTGTGGCTATTGGGGATGCAAGCCAAGTACAAGCTCTTGTTGATCTTATTGCACCGTTTATTCAACAATTAAGTATTCTTGTTGGTGGAATTTTTGGTGTCTATATCATTTTTACTCTTTTTCGGATATATGTTGAACATAAACGAACAAAAATCCTGGAAGATATCCGCTATAACTTAGACCAGCTCAATATTCATTATGGTGTTTCTTGCTCTCGACATAGGCCTGGGTTTTTTCGACGTATGAGTCGTTGGCTTAGGGACCAGTTTACTAAAAAGAATAAAGATTGGGAGCGCGATGAACTATGAGAATCACAGTTGAAAAAAGTGTTTTTACGAAATTTCCACGGTTACAACTGCTTGTTTTTGTGGTGAAGGACATTCGTAACAAAGAACATTTACCGGAGGTGCAACATCTTGTTGCCGAAGCTGCCCGTTTGACACAACTAACTCATCATAAACATACGCTTAAGAGTCACCACCTGATTGCACCATGGGTATTACATCAACGTGCTTTTGGCGCAAAAGGTCATATGTATCATACCAGCGTCGAAGTCCTCGTTCGCAAGGTATTACATAAGAAATCTGTGGTTGCGCGTAATACTCTTACTAATATTTTACGTTATTTAACATTGCGGTATCTTGTTCCAATTGGACATGATGATTTGGATAAAGTGCAAGGAAATATAACTTTTGGTATTGCCAAAGGTACGGAGAGAGTTGGATTACTTTCACGAGTTGAGAGGGGAGCTTTGTATTATCGTGACTCAAAGCGAGTTCTTGGAACTAAGTTGGATTACTGGAAGTCACCTAAAACTGGAGTCCATCAAGATACTACTACTGCGTTGTTTCATGTGATTTGCATTCCTCCCGTTGGGCGGGAGGAGGAAAAAGCAATAGCACAAGACATGCTTGATCTTCTCAAAGGGTTCTGCCGAGCAAAGGTACAGGGGTTTGTTTTGTCTACGAAGAAACCTAGTGTAAACGTCAAATAGATCTCTGTTTGCATAATTCAAAACATTTATTATCCGTTACAATATTCTTGGTTTATGAACTATAGGATAGCTGGTTTGATTACTACATCGTTTCTTTTAATTATTCTGGTTGGTTGTGTTGAACCAATTGGAGGGAGTGAGCTGTCTTCGGATGGTGAGTTGCCTGATTCTCCAAAGAGCAGAATTCCAGAAAATGAAATCCAACAGCCTGAGATTGTACAACCAGTTCATGTGAATCAATCAAATCTGTCAAGGATGGATGGTGCGGTTCGAGTTGGATTTGGCACTCTATGTTCTGGTGAACGTGAGTGTGTGGACTTTTGCAGGAATAATCAAGAACGGTGTGAGAACTACTGTTCTAATCGGCCTGACAATGAATTATGTTTTTTGGTTGTAGTCTCCAAAGAGGACTCGCAGGAACCGCTTGATGCCAAACCTGTCCTGCAAAATCTAGGTGTTACAATTGAGCCACTCAATAAGGCTACAAATAGAGCAGGTGACTTCTTGTTTGAGAGAAAGAAGTATGTTGATAACAAGGTTTTTACGGAATTTGGTCATAAGGTGGTTAATAGTAATGGTGAAAAGCTTCTTCCGGAGATTGGGTTATATGTTCCAGTCGGAACAATAGTTGTATCTCCACTCGATGGTGTTGTTATAGATACAAAGCTCTATGAACCATCACAAGATTATATGATCATGCTAAAATCTCATGAATCGTCACCCTGGATCGTGGGCTTTGAGCATGTTGGCAATCTGCGCGTGAAGGCGGGTGATAGAGTTATTGCAGGGCAAGAGCTTGCGCAGGTATCTGCTGCGTATGGGAACAATCAACATGGTTTACTTGAGCTTAATGTATGGCAGGGAGGGCAGCAGATTATGAAGTATTGCCCGTTTGATTTTCTCGATGAATCTTTGAAAGTAACGTATGGTAATAAGATCAAACGATTAGCACAGGATTGGGAAGGTTTTATTGGGAAAGATGTTTATGATGAAGATAAATGGGTCGCACCTGGGTGTTTGGTGGAGAGTATGGTGGAGTGATGGCGAGTACATTATGATTTCTGATGGTTAGCTTAGTGAATAATCTCACTTTTCCCGGCTCTGTCCGGATAAGAGTGGATTTGTATACTGGAGCACGGCGCCATAATTTTTGTCTCTCGACAAAAATGCGCATCATAAGGGTACCGAAAATAGAATATTTTCGGGACCTCCCAAAACAGTTCCTGTTTTGATAGGCGCCAGTATACAAAATGGATCATTTTCGGACAGAGCCACTTTTCCCACAATTTATTTAAATGGAATACGCTTTGCGCGATGTATGGATTATAAAGAAGAACTTGTCCGATTGTTGGCCAAAGATACTGGTCTTAAGCCTAGCGAGCTTACTCTTCTTATTACTGTTCCACCTGACCCTAAAATGGGCGATTTTGCTTTTCCTTGTTTTAAAATGGGAAAGAATCCCAAAGAAGAAGCTGAAAAGTTGATGGCGAAATTAATTTTACCTGATTTTGTTTCTCGAGTTGAAGTTGCTGGTCCTTATTTGAATTTTTATTTGAACTCAGAATTTCTTGCTCAAGATACGCTTCATCGTGTGTTGAAGGAGGGTAAACTGTATGGGCAAGGGAAGCGATCTCACAATATTGTTGTAGAGTATTGTGGTCCTAATACCAATAAACCTTTGCATCTAGGTCACATGCGAAATATGGCGCTTGGCAATGCAATGGTTCATCTTCTTAGTTTTCAAGGTAACAAAGTGCATCCCGTCAATATCATTAACGATCGAGGGATCCACATTTGTCAATCCATGCTTGCGTACCAAAAGTGGGGTGAGAAAGCAAAGCCTACTAAAAAAGGGGATCATTATGTTGGTGATTTCTATGTCCTCTTTGCAAAACATGTCAAAGAAAATCCTGAACTTAAAGAAGAGGCCCAAAGTTTGCTTGTGAAATGGGAGAATAAAGATAAAGAAACGAGGACACTCTGGAAGAAGATGAATGGATGGGTTCTTAGCGGCTTTGCTCAAACATACAAGCGATTTGGTGTTTCATTTGAAAAAGAGTATTTTGAGTCGGAGTATTATGAAAATGGAAAAGATGTTGCTTTTGATGGTCTAAAAAGGGATGTCTTTATGAAAGATGATAAGGGGGGTATTATGGCTCCTCTTGCAAAGCATGGTATTGCTGATAAGGTGATTTTACGCGGTGATGGGACAAGTCTTTACATTACGCAAGATATGTATTTAGCGGAACAGCGTTATCGTGATTTTAAATTTGATTTGATGGTCTATGTCGTTGCAAGTGAGCAGCAGCTGCATTTCAAGCAGCTTTTCAAGATTATGGAACTACTTGGTCAGCCGTTTGCAACGAGTTTGTATCACTTGAGTTATGGTCTTGTGAATTTGCCTACGGGTCGAATGAAGTCACGGGAAGGAACGGTTGTTGATGCAGATGATTTAATGGATGAGGTGTCTGCGCTTGCTCGCGCTGAAGTTGAGAAAAGAGCGCCTGAGCTTTCGGAGAAGGAAAAGGTTCGCCGAGCGGAGTTTATTGCACTTGGAGCAATCAAGTTCTTTTTAGTGCGAACAGATCCTGTTCGTGATATTGTTTTTGATCCTGAAGAATCAATTAGTTTTGATGGGGAAACTGGTCCGTATTTGCAATATACCCATGCCAGAGCGTGTTCTATTTTACGAAAAGCGGGGTCAATAAAAGGTAAATTGGACTATGGGTTGCTTGTGAGTGCCCAAGAGAAGAATTTAATTTCAATGCTTGCGGCATTTGCTGGTAAAGTTGATGATTCGGCTGCCCATTATAGACCCCATGTTCTTTGCCGCTATTTACTGGATTTAGCGCAAGCGTTCAATGAATTTTATCATAGCTCTCCGGTAATTTCTGAGAACAAGGAATTAATGAAAGCACGGGTACAATTAGTTGATGCAGTGCGGCAAGTTATGCTCAATGGACTTACGTGTTTAGGTATTTACGCGCCTGAAGAGATGTAGGACGTCTCGGAGAAGTGATATTCAGTATCTTTCTTGTCTTTTAATTGTGTACGATGGATAATCTCTTTCCAACCGTTGGCTGAGACCGTATAATAGTTTTTTAATATCGAGGGGATCAGTTCGCTCCTCTGGTGTGACACTGAGGGCTTTTCCGATAACTTCGCTAAATTCCTCACCCGTCTTTTCTTTGAGCTTCGCCATTAATTGGTCTCGAGCAGCATTATCATAACAAGGCCATACCTCGTGTCTACCAGTGATTACTTGTAAATCATTAAATGCAATTGCACCAGTCATAACCTCATATGCTAGAAGGCCAAGAACAAATGTATCATCGTGTTTTCGTCTTTCTTTATTTTCTAATCCTTTGTGTTGATCGGGACACATGTAGCCGAGCGGACCAAAGGAACCTTCCACATAACCATGAAAAGCATATCGATTCTTGAAGTCATCATCATACAACGGTTTTTGCAGTTTCTCTTTGTTAAGGATACAGGCAGCGTCGAGATCGGCTACAATACAGTTTCCGCCGTTATCAAACATTAAATTTGTTGGTTTTAAGTCTCGATGAATGATGGATTGTTTTTGAAGATAGGAAACTACGTCGGCTACTTGCGCGACAGCTTTTACAGCCTTGTGTAATGGTATCCCTTTTATCAGTTGTGACTCTAAAGTATCTCCCAACCGTGGAAGAATACAAATGGTGCCTGGAAGGAATGCACTATTATCAAACATGTCACACGCTCGATAACACTTAATAATGTTAGGGTGATTTAATGTGAATTCCAACTGGGCACCTAATTTGTACATCATAATTTCTAAATCATTTTGATCTTGTTTCGTACCAGAAACAAATGATATGCGAAGTACATGATCGTTCGGAATAGTGTTGGCGTTAACGAAGGGGCGGAGCAATAAGTATTCTCGCGTATGCTCTTCTTGAGTTCTTAATGTTTTTTCTTCAGCAGGAAATGGTATGTTTAATTCTGATCTTCCGAGTACCGTGGCAAAGACTCCTTCTCCTAACACTCTATCGTAGACAATATTTCCTAACTGTGCTTTTGTAACCCTTTTCGCCATTTATTAGCCTAAAATTACTTTACTTTATTAACCTTTCTTGGTATTTGTCACTTTTGGGTTACTACTTATCTTTCACCTCAACTCTTCTGGCAAACTGGTATAATTAATTGTTTGAAATAATGTGACGGATTCGAAGTTTTTGATGTATTTGCCAAATTCTTGTTTGATATCTAAGATGATGGAACGAAGTTCTTCGTTGGTTTTGAAGTGTATGGTGTATTCAATATCCCAGGAGCCGACGGACTTTGAGAAGTATTCGATGTAGGGTTTTTGTTTACCGTACTCTTGAAATTTTTTGACAATTTGGTCGGTTAGATTCACACAGCGGATGAATACTTCACAACGGTTATAGCCGAGTTTACTTGGTTCGATAATGAGTCTGAAACGGCGGATGACATTGGACTCGATCATTCGTTTAAGGTGATATTTTACGGTGTCAATGGGAATACTGGTTTCGGCTGCGATGCTGGTGAGAGATTTGCGGGCGTTTCTATGAATTGATTTTGCAATCAGCTTGTCTTTTTCATCAAATTCATAGGGTGTGTGTGCTTTAATTCTTGCGGCGGTGTCTTCTTTTGTTGTTCCGAGAATGTACGTGTGGCCAAACGTTTTTGATCCTACTGATGTACTCACTTTGTAATCCTGAAGATGGGGTCCGAGGTTTTGCAGGATGGTGCGTAATAGTTGATCGAAATGGAGCGGATCTTTGGCAACGATCGCAAAGACGAGATCCCAGTTTCCTGAGCAGGGTGTGACCCAGTTGATATTGGGGTGATGAGATAGATAATGTAGAATTATTTGTTCTTGTTCGGGGCTCATTTGTTCAAGCTGGACTAATATTTTATTTGACCAATAAGGAAAGCCAAAAATAGTGACGTATTCCTTAATGATTCCTTCTTGCTCGAGCCGATTTATTCGATACGAGACTACCTCTTTGGATGAGCGACAAAGCTTTGCTATTTGCGTGTATGTTGCTCGTACGTTTTGGTTAAGAGCAGTAATGATTTTCTTATCTATAAGGTCAAGAGGGGACATTATTTTGCTTTATTCTAACTTTATATTTAAATTGTTCGAAATTGTGGTGAAATCTGTTGGTTAATTATAACTTCTTCTATGATGTTGGTTATCTTGAGGCTGGTTAGAGGTTTGGAGGAACACATGGAAACAAGATTAATGCCTGATAAAGGTTGTAGCGGTGGACTGGAACATAGAGTCGATCAATTAATGGGCTTTCGAGCAATGAGCAAGGAAGATTTTATTGAAAGACATGGTTCGGGAACCCTGCGTAAAAATAGCCGCATAGGAATGGTCAATAGTTGTCAATATCTTCATGAACGCGTTATGTATGAATACGGAGCCGGTTTTGAATGTCAGCCACGAAGCCGTGTTACGGTTGGTGAAGCGGTTACAGAAGAAGATTGTCATCCTATCACGGAAGCAGGTTGGTATATTGAGAGATACATGACCAGGGCAGCTTTTCCTCAAGATTCTTTCAGCTGCAAATACATCCAAGTCGAATACAAGGATGGAACACGCAGGGAAGGAATTGGAATTGTTGTTGAAGAAACGTGGGCTCCATTTTTACCTTTGGGTAATGTGGTGTATGCTATCGTCACACCATTTGATCCTGCGAAAAAAGAATGGCAGGACGCTATTAATCCATTTTAGGAGGTTATCATGAATATTCATACAGTTGGTCTTAATTTTATCGGACGACCGCTTGTGGTTGAGAGATTTGCTCATAACTTTGGGCTTAAGTATATGCCGGCTAGCGGTGTAAGTTCCCAAGAATGGTTAGCGTATCAGGCTGATCCTGTTGGTTACACGACAAAAGCAGAATCTTTTCCCTTTCATGCTAACTTTAAGGGGCTTGAATCCTATAGCAAGAAAGGGGAGGAGGTCGGGGAAGTCAAACCATTTGATATTCCCTATCAACCGCAAACGCTCTATGATGGGGTGTTTACAGAAGCTGACTTTACGAGACTCTACCGTGCTGGGGATGGGGTAGTCCTATTATCGCCGATTCCTACTTCGTGTGTTGAGGCTTCATATATTCCAAACTATCAACAAGCACGAGCCCTAGAATCACTTGTTAACGTGCTTCCAGCAGATAGAGTGACAATACGCTTTGCAGATTTGTCTGAGTTGGAAGAACAGTTGGGTACTCTACAAAGCCAGAAGAATCTATTTTGTCATACAGGTGGTCAACGATGAATACTTTCATTTTGGGGCAAAGCTATACGGGAAAGAGTCCTCTTGCTAAGGAGGTTGCCCGGTTAACTGGCGCACAGCATATTATGGCAAGTGAATGGGTGCGGGAAGAGTATAGCGTTCCACATGGTACTCGCGAAGATTTTATTGCAGGTATTACTGCTTATTCCTTGCAGCGCTTACAAGAAGAACCGAATGTGTGTGTTGATTATATCCATGCGCACTATGATTTAACACGGTCTTCGGTCATTGAAGGAGTGCGCAACCCGCAGAACTTTGTTCATCTTTTTGATTATCGCCATGATCATGTTATTGAGCTTATTCATGTTGGAAATCCATATCCCAAAACAACATTTGAAGAAGGGCTTAGCGTAATTGGGTCTTATTTAGATTGGCTTTCAAAATGTGGTCTATTTGATCCTACTCGCCGAAATAGGTACGAGTTTAACTGTTTGTATCGGGCTGAAAAAAAAAATCCATCTGAGAATAGTTTAGATGAAGTCATTACTCAAGTGAGGGAGGTTTACGATGGTTCATGCCGCAATTAACCCACTACGGTGCTATGTTGAGACGCAGTATCTCTACAATTTGGATACTACCTATGCGGGTACGTATACAAAAGCAACAGCTTTTGCACTTTCAAGTTATCCTGGCGATACGCTGACGATGCAAGTAGTGCTTGATAATGGTTCATTGTTTTCCTATCTGCCGTTTCATGCGCTTGCAAGTAAGATTGGAGTAGAAGAGAGATTAGATCTCTCTGATTTGGTCTATCGAAACTGTCCTGCTGCGCAAATCGAGGTTACGAGTTTTCCCTATCTTGAAGGTCGTATTGATGCTTTTTTTAAAAATAAGAATTTGTGGATGCAGGGCGAGTATGTTACCACAATTGACTGGACTACGGCAAATGAACAATTTCATATGGTCGCTCTTGAAAATGGTCAGTATGCTGCTCTGCCTAACCATAAATTAAAGTTTAAGAGTGGAGTTCGCTCTTTTGAAAAGTATCAAAAAATGAGGGGGACTTGGAGAGTTTGAATATTTTCAATGTTTTTTGATTTTTTTGAAGAAAATTTATAAATTTAAGACCAAAAATGATGACAATGATGTTAGATAGTAGACTCTACTTTATTACGGGTAATCACAATAAACTTCGCGAAGCGCAAGCTATCATTGCTACTATTAATGGTTTGAACCTTGATTTAGCGGAAATACAAAGTAATGATCCTCGCATGATTATTGAAGCTAAACTACAAGTGGCAAGGCCACATCGAAAAGTGTTGGAACAGAACTTGAAAGAAGAAGGGTATGATGGGTCAATTGCTCTTTTTTGTGAAGATACGTCTCTGCACATTTCTGTCTTAAATGGTTTTCCCGGACCAAATATTAAATGGTTCTTAGAGACACTTCGTCCACAGGGAATCTATGATGCGGTGCATGGGATGAATTTAGTGCGAGGGATTTCTGATTATCGGGCACTTGCGCGAACAATTATTGGTTATGACGATGGTGTAGAAATTCAGTATTTTGAAGGCGTTATGGAAGGCACTGTTGTTGCTCCGCGTGGCATTACTCAATTTGGATGGGATCAGATATTTGAGCCGGATGGATATACGCTAAGTTATGCCCAGATGGATTCTGCGCTTAAAAATAAAGTGAGTATGCGTAGAGAGGCACTTGAGAAGATGCGTGATTATTTGATAACTTTAGACAAAAAGTTATAACTTATTTTGATAGCGAAATGGTAAACGAGATTGAAATCAAAATCTTTGATGACTATATTGGCAATGTTTAGTTGTATTATCTCTTATAATTACTCTTTATGCCACTTTGTGGGTAATTTTTAACATCATTGAGATACTTAGGATAAATAAGACGATGGCTGAACCCACGCTTATGAATACGAATGCTTGCAAATGTGCTGTAATTACATTTCTGAGGAGTAGTCCTAACCCAAAGAAGAGTACGTAGGAGATGAGAAAATAAATTGGTGCAAAATAATACAGTTTTGGATAATTGTGGTGATGAAGGATTGCAAGGGTAATTAAAGAAAAGAGGAATAGTGATACTCCCGCAAATAGAATGATGGTTGAAAAGATTGGTTTAGAGTTTTTCAGAAGAATAAAAGCATCATGGGCAACACTTGCCAGTGAGAATAGTATGAGGAATATACTGTATACAGCTACAAAACCTCTCTTTTGCATAGTCTTAGAGAATTGTTGTAATTTATATAAGTTCTGATTAAATCTTAATTAAGTCCTGATGAGGTCTGATTTGCCAACTTGTCGCCTCAAGAGGGCTCGAAATCTTTATAAAGAGGCCCCAATTTTGATTGATCTATGGCACGAATCCGGAAATTTGCGGCATACCAGAACCTGGAACGCCCTTACACTCGCATTAGTAAGTTTAACAAGAAGAACTTTGTTCGTGGTGGATTTCCTCATATTAAGATAATTAAATTTGATATGGGTTCTCCTCAAAAGGAGTATGAACAAACTATTACTCTTGTAACACAACGAAATATGAACGTCAGACATAATGCACTTGAGGCAGCACGTATGGTTTCTAACCGTCTCCTTGAAAAGACAATTGGTAAAGATTATCATCTTCGCCTTAAAGTTTATCCTTTCCATGTTCTACGTGAAAACGCAATTGCTTCGGGAGCTGGTGCAGATCGTACTAGCACAGGTATGCAGAAGGCGTATGGTAAAGCTGTATCATGCGCCGCACGGGTATTTGAAGGTCAAACTTTAATGGAACTCCGTATTGGGAGCGCTAATTTAAAGCTTGGCCGGGAGGCTCTGGGTCGAGCAGCAAAGAAGATGCCTTGCCCTTGTAAAGTTGTCGTTGCTCAGAAGTTTTGATTTTTTCAATATTTTTTTCATACTCTGTGTCTCATATTTTTATCTGAGATAGTCGATCCGGCTGTTTTACCATAAATCCTTACATTTATTGGCCCTAAGGGAATCGTTGTGGTAAGTTCTAATTGCTGGGGTAAAAAATGATCTCCATAGACTACTAAAATACCCGTAAGCTCTCGTTGTAATTTTTCTTCCATGCCTCGGAAGAAAGTCTTGTCAGGGTTTGTAAAGATATAGTCATAACCTTCCCAACTGTAGTCAAAATAGTTGCCCTCAATAAATCGGGCATTCTTAATCTCTTGAGAAACTTGGACTTCTTTAGCAATTGAAATGAGTTCTGGATCAATCTCGATTCCTGTTGCTTGCAAACCTGATAACGCTGCAGCAAGGACGACTTTTCCATCACCGGAGCCTAGATCTAATAGTGTTTGACCTTCTTTTAATCCCATGAGCGTGAGGGTCTGAAAAAGAGGAGCAATATCTTCATTGTACAAAGGTATCCAGATTCCAAGAAGAGTAACTTTACTCATAACATTAATCGAATTCTTTTTACAATATTTTGTATAATAAAGAGAATATTTGTTACACAATGAATTAAACTTTT
This sequence comes from uncultured Methanosarcinales archaeon, assembly GCA_964362485.1. Classification (GTDB taxonomy): domain Archaea; phylum Nanobdellota; class Nanobdellia; order Woesearchaeales; family GW2011-AR9; genus CAMAVK01. Next base: position 11,676 of record CAYIEX010000045.1, read on the forward strand.
TGTTTAACACTTTTTCTTTTTGCTGAGATTTTTTTCTTGGTTTTAGAAGGTGAATTCAGTTTTGTTGGTGATGGTTTTTGTCGCGGGTATTGTTTTGATTGCAGTTGTACGGTCTTTGTTGACCTTACCTGTTGCAATTTTTCTTGCAATTCGCTCACGGCTGACTCCAGTTCATCATTATTTGGACTACTCGATTTGGTTTTTGGAATGGTTGACGAAGGTGTACTTGTTTCTTTTATTATTGCTTGTTGAATTGTTGGCGAGGGCGGAATTCTCCCTTCAAGAATGGCTAGTTCATATTCCACCCGTGCAAGTTCGCGGTTTAATTTGTTTAATTCTGACGATTTTTCTTTCGGCTCAATCTGCTGGTAATCCTGCAATGTTCCATCTACTTTTTGGAGTTGCTTTTCTAATTTGCGATCTTGTTCTGTGGGTGCTGTAACCAGAAGTCGCGTTCCTGCTGCGGTGGTAGAATAAATTGGAGCATTTTCTATGGTTTGTTCCTTTTTCTTGAAAATACCAAATAATCCCACAATATCACCAAGGGCAGAGTATTCTCTACCTTTTTAAAGATTATCTTCCTCAGCTTCACTTTCAGGTTCTTTCTTTGGCACAAGAGCAAGGGTTCGACTTATTTCTTCTTGTATCTGCTCCCAATTCATGTGGGGATGCTTAAAGGCTTTGAGAACGTTTGGCGGGGTGAGGTCAAGCTTATTAAGGTAAACTATGGTATTTTTTTTCTTCTTTATTTTTTGGTAGAGCTGTTCTTGTTGACTTATGCTGTATCCTGATGTTTCGCTTAGATCAAAAACATAAATTATTAGACTTGCAAGTTCAGATACTACAAGTTCGGCTTGTTGTTCAATAAGATTCATCTTTTCATCGCGGGCAAGTGTTCCAGGTACATCCAGAAATTGTACTTTTTCTCCATTGATAATGGTATAGCCTGCGTTAATTGATTTGGTTGTAAATGCATAGGCTGCTGTTTTAGCTTTAGTGCCAGTAAGTTGATTGAGAATTGTGGTTTTGCCAACATTGGGAAATCCGTAAATACACACCGTGAACATCTCTTTGATGTCGGGATATGTTCGCATTATTTTGCGTGAACGCTCTAAAAACTTTAGTTGCGGGTCAAGTTGCTTTATGACTGAAGATGCACGGCCGTAAAATTGAGCAGAGAAACTTTTGATGAGTTCCCTATTTGTACTGGTCATTATCTTGGCTACGTATTGCCTGTGGATTAGACTTAGCGTTCGTTGGGCCCATTCAAGTGCGGCAAGTGAGCGTTTAAATTCACCAAAGTCTTGTGTAACTTTAATAAGTTCAACGTAAAAATAGGGTAGATCTTTTAGTGAGGGAAACGTGGTGTGGATCTTCTGAAGTTTGGTTTGGATTACATCTTTAATGATATCAAGCTTAATCGCTTCTTTTTTACGGACAACTTCGAGCCAATTACCTTTGAGTTTTTTTTCTGTTGATCGCTCACGTGCTTTTTTGAATGCAGTATCAAGCATTTCTTTACTGGTTTCAACGGGAGAAATGGATT
>CAYIEX010000046.1:0-13152 GCA_964362485.1 uncultured Methanosarcinales archaeon
CGTCGCAGTGTGTTAAGTTCCTTTTTGGTTATTTTTGATTCTTCGGTACCTAATTTATCGATGCGTTTTGCTGCAGTTGCATAACTTTCAAAAACTTGGTTAAGACGGTGTACATCTGCAATAGAATGCCCCGATGGTTCACGTTGTTTTTCTCTACGTCCGTAAAACAATGGCATTGCGGTGGTAAGACCCTCTAATGCGGCTAGTTTTGCGGCAAGATCATCCACTACATCTGGTTTATAACCTGGCGCTAAATTTAAAAACATTAAATAATGTCCTTCACTATAAGGATGATCTCGTGGGAATAAAATTTCTAGATTTACATGCGTATTTTGACTGTCGCGGACAACGGGAATACGTGAACCAAGTCTTCGCCAACCAATTACAGCCTGATTATTATACCACGCAACTTCACTTTGATTAGAACTGGCAGCAACATTGTACGTATCAACGGTTTCTAAAATCATAGGAAAGTCGGGAAACAATGAGTCCATACTCTTTACGTATATGGCTCTTTGTGAGTCAAATTGCCCTTTATAGTTTCGACAACGAAGAGCATCGTTTTTTCTTTCGCTGGTCACATCTACAATATCAAGCATCACCTTTCTTTCAGCTTCGTCTAGTTCAAAATGTCCAATTCCATCGTATCGCGTTATGAGTTTCATGTTAGTCACCTGTTAATTGCTGGTTAAATATCTGTTTATTCTTTTGAGACTTAAAAGCTTTCTCTGTGCCGTTTTTGTAGTTGAATACAGGATTGTATAAATTGTGCAAGACCAAGGTGCTGGGTCGTACTCTTGCAGTGAGTCTCGTGGATGAATTCCTACAATTTCATAGGCGTCGGCTTGTCTTGCACTCACCAACTTTTCAAGTTGGGAGAGTGCTTCATGTTCGGCGAATTGCGATGTTGGATTCTGGTTTGAGGATGCTTCTACAACCTCACTCATTCTTTTTCCTTTGTAGAAGATGCCTTGTTCGGTTACGAGCCGCTGTTTTTGTACGTCATAGTGAATTTTTTTCATTATTTCACCTTTGGATTTAAAAGTAATGCTTCAAGATTTTCTGGCAGTTCAGCGAGGAGAATTTCTATTGGACAAATTCCAAAAATGATTTCATAGATGTGCGAGAAGTGGTGGGATGTCGTTCCTACAAGACTGCTGTTTTTAGAACTGCGGTCTTTAGTGTTGTCTCTGCCGCTTTGACAACTGTATTTGAGGGTGGGGTTTTTTGCTTGAAAGTAATGTTGTCGCGTTGCAATAAATGTACTTGCAGTGTCGGGTGAAATAAAATAACAATACATACGACCTTCGTTTTTGACAACTTGCATGGCGCCGGGAGCTGGACTGTCATGTTCTGTAATTATCTCGCGCTCAGCAACCTCATAGATACGGGCATAAGTCCGCAGTTCTAATTGTTCAGTTAGTTTGGTCATTTTATTCTCCTTGTTGTGTAATACGCAAGCATCTCGGTTGTGGTCATGTTCGAAGTTTGAGCCATAGTATACCCCAATTGTTCAACTCCTTTGTTTACAAGTTCTCTGCTAGGTGCCTCTACTTCAATGAGTGGTGGGAATTCCTGCGGAACATCAAGGTCGAATTTAATGTTGTCGAGTACGTATGATGAGCGGTGCTTGCGTTGTTCTTCAACACGGATCATGCCTATTTGTTCAAATATAGAAATTGTTTTTTCGAGATCACTCGTGTTTACTTGAATTTCTGGCTGGATTTTAAGATTGGTTTCCTTTTCTTTTGGTCCTTTGTATGTGAGTTCAGTAGTTTCGCCAAGGGTACGAATTCTAATAAATGATTCATTCGAGTAAAGTCGGCCATTGGGAAAGTCCATCTTTACTGCGTAAACTTGTCCTGAAAAGACACATGTTGCTCCAAGAGCGTCTAATCTGTGTTGGATCTCGCTTGGATTGATTTCGAGAATTTTTACTTCTATTTCTTTTGTTTTGCTCATATGACACCTCTTTTACTTTTACTATGTGTTGTAGAAAGTATATTCTTTTCTTACGGAAATCTTTTAAGAGTGTTGTATTTAGTATACTTATGCTCACGCCGGACATAAGTTCACAAATCAATAATTTTGTAGCGCAAAAACCAAGGACAATTCAAGAAGTAGCAGAGTTGTTGGGTAAGAATTGGCGAACGGCTGAGAGTTATGTTGAGCGGATTAGTGTTGAGCAAGGAACGATTGCAATGCGTACGTTTCGCGGTGGCACTAAAGGGGGGCTTAAGATTGTCTATTGGAATGTTATTTCTAAAAACCAATCAACATTTCAAGAGCGATTATTTGAGCAGATTGTTGCAGCTAATCATAAAGATGATTTTAGTCCGTTTGATATTTATCAATATGTGGATGATGGACTACGCGAGTGTTTTTTAGAAACGCAGGAAGAAAACGTGAATGTGCGACAGGATTTACTGGGTGCTTTATGCGGGTCACAAGAGCAGATTTTGATTTTTTCAGGTGATTTATCTTGGTCAAAAGCGTCACAGCAAGGGCGGAAGCTGCTTGAAGGATTTGATATACTGGTTAGTCGGGGAATACCAATTAAAATTGTTGCGCGTATTGATTTGAATGCGAAACGTAACGCCCAGGAGATTCTTGCATTAAATGCGAAATATGGCAAAGAACTGATTGAAATTCGGCATGCTGTACAGCCATTACGAGCGTTTGTTATTGATCAAAAGATGGTTCGGTTTAAAGAAAAATATTTCCTGCTTGATAATGCCCAACATCGCTATCTTTTTTATTCGATTCGGGATGAGAATTGGGTGAGCTGGACTCAAAAAGTGTTCTGGCATTTCTACTCCACTGGGATTGCAGCACAGAAACGGTTTAGTGATTTGGAGTCAATTCGTGAGATTGGGTCTTAAATGGTTTTCTTTGCTACAACAAATAGCGTATCTTCTTTTGACAGGAAATTTTTTCGGCATCGGAAAGTCCATGATAGAATGTCTCTCGTTCCCCTGCTGAGAATAGATAACGTGGTTCTGAGTTATCGGGCGCGATTATCCAATGTGGGTCTTCTGGTGCGTTTCGATAGAATGCGTAACCTGCACTTTGATCGATGATGTGGCGATACATATGTAGGTCGCCTGAAATAGCTTCACGGACTGCTTCTTCTAAAGGTCTGTTCATTACTTCCAGATCCTGATCTTTATGTATTCGCATAAAGTCCTGAAGCGGTTTTGTTACAACAGTATGGAAAGGGATGTATGTTGGCATGGACGGTACCGGGACTGGATTATTAATAAATTCTTTTATTTTAGAATATCTATTGTTTGACAATATCCACTTTCAACAAAAGTTCCTGCATGCCCTGGACGTGTCCTGCGCCAACGATGACAAGAATCTTTTTATCTTGTTTCTCACGCATGATTTGGATTATTTTTTTGACCATATACTTGTTACGATCTTCTACAATGGCTTTGTAAAGCGATGGATACTGCTCTTGCATGTGCTGCATTAATTTGATGATGAGCTCTTTTTCAGGTACTTTACTTACATCAAAATTAATGCCTGTTTTCTTGGCTTGTCGTTTTGGTGTTATGAGTGAGGCGGCAACTTCGCCTAGAAACCGAAATTTTTCGCGCCAGGTGAATGCCTTTGAAAAGTTCTTGAGAGTGATATTGATTGGCTGATCAATGAGGGTCACTTCAAGATTATTCTTTTTGGCAAGTTCAATGGCAGTTTTCATTTCTGAACCGGGTTCTACACCTACCCACTTGCCCAGCTTTTGCTGCATGTTCTGGCCAAGTTTAGCAAAGATGAAACCCTGAAGACCTACTTTACCAATCGCGCTAAAGCCGATTTTTGGTTTCTCTTTACTAAAGAGTGCTTTTGCTCGTTCTGTATCAAGCTCGACGGCAACAATGTCAGGCTGATATGTTGTTATGGCATTTTTAATCTCTTCAATACTATCTTTAGCAATATGAGATGTGCCAATAATATGTATCTGCATACGTCTAATAGATTATAGAAAAGTATTTAAAGCTACGCCAACTGGAAAGCGTATCTAATCCGAGGTGGTTAATCATGTTAAAAATGAAGAAAGTTTCTGAAGTTTATGATCTGCGTGTCTTTACCGATTCTGGCGATTATTTTGGTGATGTTGATGATTGTCTTGTTTCTGGTAATAAGATTTCCGGTTGGAAGATCCGTGCTACTAAAACATCATATCTTGCACGAGTTCTTGGTAGTGCAAAGGGTGTAATTGTTCCTCATCAACTCGTAAAAGCCATTGGTGATGTGCTTGTTATTTCACGAAGTGCAGTTCCTAGTGGCAATCCAGAGGATGCATCGGAATGAGCTATCACAAGTATGTTCAAGATCTTTTAAATTATCAATATGTGCAAGGTGATTTGGAAGAGCTTGAATTATTTTTTCCTATTGCAGGTTAGCTAGGATAGCGGTACTTAAAGTTGTATCTTTTGGCGAAATCTATTTAAATACTTATTAGATCCATTTTTCTATGTTTAACGAAACGATTAGTATGCTCCAAAGTTTACCGGGGGGAGAAAATTTTTATAATCCCTACATCTTAGCACTTTTTATTGTTTTTGCGAGTGTAATTACTGCTCAGGTTCTTTTACTGATCTCTAATCTATACATTAAACGAATTGCGAAAAAGACAAAAACAAAATTTGATGATATTTTGTTTGCATCTGTTAAACAGCCCATTTTTATTCTGGTTATACTTTTTGGTGTGAAACTGGCTTTGATGGTTCTTGGTGTGGGTGGAATTGTTGCTATCCTTGTTAAGTCGGCTCTAGCGATTACTTTTCTGTACTTTCTTGTTCGAATTAGTGATGTTGTGATAGAAACGTGGGGAGAAGCTGTTGCGAAGAAAACAAGTACTCAAATTGATGAAGTGCTGTTGCCGTTTTTACGTAAGATTGTAAAAGTGCTCTTTGTCATTATTGGTATTATTTGGATGCTTCATATTTGGGGTATCGATATTACTCCTTATCTTGCAGGTGTTGGAATCTCTGGTATCATTCTAGGTCTTGCGCTGCAAGATTCTCTCAAGAATATTTTTGGTGGGATTAGTTTGCTTTTAGATAAAACGTATCAGGTAGGAGATAAAGTTGCGCTGGAGAGTGGAGAAATCGGGACAATTACTGATATTGGTCTACGCAGTACTAAGATGGTTACATTTGATAATGAAGTAATCTATGTCCCAAACGGTTACATGGCAAATTCACGGGTGCGTAACTATACTCGTCCTGACCCAAAAGTTCGGGTCCGTGTGGAGTTTTCTGTTGAGTATGGAACTGATGTGGAGAAGGTAAAAAAAGTTGTACTTGAGACGGTAAAAGGAATGGATAAAGTTCTTGATAAACCGGCTCCAGCTGTCCAATTTATGAGTATGGGGGATTTCGCTCTCAAGTTTCGCGCGGTTTTTTGGGTTCCTCACTGGGATAATGAATTTCCTAAGAAAGTGGAAGCAACACAAAAGATTTATGATGCTTTGAATGTGGCAAAGATCGCTATACCATTCCCTACGCAGACGGTGTTTGTGAAGAATAGGAAGTAAGTTCTTTGTATTCTTTTTAGTTTGTCTTGAATGGAGATGAGTCGAAATCTTTAATAACTTTGCAATTTTTTCACTTCTATTATTTAGAGTTAGAGGTGAAAAAATGGGTTCTCATAAATTATCTCTTGATCATCGGTTCGATTGGGATATTACACAACAATGCATAACACTTGAGGAGGAAGTGCTTGAATTTTTATTACGTTCGTATTCTGAATTACAAAAATTATTAGAACTTGTTAACGAGGCAAAAAAGAATCCTACCCGCGCGAATAATCAAGCTCTTATAAAAAAAGCACTCCGTAAAGTGCGTGGCTTTGGTGGGATTGAACGTGTGGAGAGAAGAGCTGAACGAACCGAACTTGAAATGAGTAGTCTCATTCATGGGATGGTGGAGGAATTTCAAGCTATTCTTCTTATTCGACCTTTGCCCCTTGCGTCCTCACATGGAGAGATACACTTTGCCGCTGATCCAACTCGTAAGTCTCTTGTTGCTGTTGAAATCGAGGGTATAGATCAGTGTATGAAAAAGATTAAGGTGTTTGAAGCGGACCTTGTGCGTTTATGCTCACGAGCGGGTGCGATTGAAGAAGGGGTTGTACGGGCTACTAAAGATCCTACACGTGTAGGGGAAGTAGCGGGTTTACTAACTGGGGCAGTTAAAGATGTTACGGGTTTTGAGGCTGTTCTTCGCCAATTGATAGATCATACTCAAAAATTACAGCGTAATTTTGAAGACTACAAGCCAATTATAAAGCAAGAAATGGTTATTGATGAAAAGGCATTCTTGGCAGCGAAAAAGGTTGTAGGCCATAAGGTCGACAGTTTAAAATTTGAAGAGAAATTCTTAGAACTTTACCGATCAACTAAGAGGGATTATTTGCTGGCACGAAAGAGGGAAGAAATCGAAGATCTCGCAATAGAATATCTTGACTCTACACGTTTTATCCCAGGATCATTTTTCTTTAGCTCCGAGAGATTGCGTCAGGATACCAAGGACAATTTCTCTCAAATACTAGGAGTTTCCCTTGGTAAAATGCTTGCCTATGTACATTATTTCTGTACTAATCAAAATGCCTTGCAAGTTATTTCTCGGAATGATAAATCAAAACGTGTTTTTGTAGCTCATGCAGCGGCATTAAAAGCATTAGATTTCAATTCAATGCCTCTTTCAGTACAAATCTCGTCGGCTACAGATAGGGTATCTGATGTACGATTAAAGGCGTGGCTTAAATCTTTAGCTGTTTTTTACCGTTAATCTTTTTCTTTTTTTAACAGTGTCTCAATGAGCAGGATCATAAAATCAACAAGAGTAGGGTTTAGGTTAACGATTTCACTTTCTCGTTGTCTGTAGAGACTCTGTTCGACTAGAGCTTCTTTTTCCTAAAATTATTTAAACTATATTGGGTTTGGTTGTCATTATGGATCCACTCTTCGTGGTTGAGATACTAATTGGGGTTATTCTACTAGGGGTTATTATCAAATTATTGCCTTTTCTACTTAAAGTTCTGCTGTGGGTTCTTGTTATTACTCTTGTGCTTGTTGTGATTTTTAAAGTTGGATGGGGGGATGTACTGGGTTGGGCAGAAGGAATTACCTTTTGGAGTTTTTAGGTTCTTTAGCCCCAAAACCTATATAAAAGGGCCAATTCCCTAAGAGGGGAATGGAATCCTCAATCTGGACGGAAAAATATCGCCCAAAGACTTTTACTGAGATACAGGGTCAGAAGGATATTGTGGAGAAAATCGCTGCATTTGTCAAATCAGGCAATATGCCCCACCTTCTTTTTTCTGGTCCAGCGGGGGTTGGAAAGACGACGCTATCACTTGTGATTGCACGCGAGCTTTTTGGTGAGGAGTGGCAGCAAAATACTCTTGAACTCAATGCGTCTGATGAGCGTGGAATTGATGTTGTTCGTGTCAAAGTTAAGGACTTTGCTCGTACACGCGCGATGGGTAATGTTCCATTTAAATTGATTTATCTTGATGAGAGTGATGCGCTAACTAAAGAAGCACAGCAGGCTCTACGCCGTACGATGGAGAATTATACCAAGACTTGCCGCTTTATTTTAAGTTGCAACTACTCTTCTAAGATTATTGATCCCATTCAGAGCCGCTGTGCGGTGTTTCGTTTTAAACCATTAACAGCAGTGGATGTAAATACGGTTATTGATCGGATTGTGCAGGAGGAGGGACTTATTGTCTCTGCTGAGGCTCGGGAGGCGTTGTTTTCTGTGTCTGAAGGTGATTGCCGCCGACTTGAAAATATTTTACAGAGTTGTGCGGTATTGGGTAAATCAATTAGTGCGGAAATTGTTTTTTCCATGGCATCCGTTGCGAAGCCAAAAGAGGTTCTTGAAGTTCTTAATATTGCGGCAAAAGGTGATTTTTCGCTGTCTCGTAAGAAGTTACTTGATCTCATGTTGGATTATGGGCTTTCTGGTATCGATGTTATTAAACAAATTCAAAAGGAGATTTGGAATATGGGTCTTGCTGATCGCAAGAAAGTTCAGCTTGTTGATAAGTGCGGTGAAATTGAGTTTCGAATGGTTGAAGGGAGTGATGAGTACTTACAACTTGAGAGTTTCCTAGCGTTTGTTATGCTTGTTGGTCTACCATGATAATTCGTAAATCCTGTTTTGAATATGAAGGCAAGAAAATCTGCGGTTATTTTTATATCCCTGGTCATGATGGGAAATTTCCGGCTGTTGTTATGGTGCATGGGTTTGGCGGTGGTGTTCATGAAAAGAAGAACGTGCTGTTGTGTGAGGAACTCGCACGTGCGGGCATTGCGGTGTATATGTTTGACTTTTATGACAAACCCAACAGCTTAAGTGAAATTTTGGTAGAGGACATGACTGTAACGCTACAGCTTCAGGTTCTTCGCCATGCTGTTGATTATGTGATGGCTCAGGATTTTGTGGATATGAGGCGTGTTGCTATTACAGGACATTCACTTGGAGGAATGACGGTGCTCTTGTATGGGGCAGTGGATGATAGATTAAAAGGGGTTGTTGCCCAAGCTGCCGTCTCTGAGTTTGAGAAGAATAGTGAGCCAGAATTTCAAAATCTTGAAGAGTGGGAACGTGATGGTGTCCGTTTGTTTGGTTCTGATTATGGCAACGTCGCTGTCAAATGGTCTTTTATTGAAGATGGAAGAAATCATGATGTGTATGAGGCTTGTCATAAAATTAAAGCCCCGGTTCTGGTCTTACATGGTGATAAAGATGAGTGTATACCGCTTGAACAAGCTCAGGAGCAAATTAAACACTTGAAGTCAACAGATAAACTTGTAGTAATTCGTGATGCTGATCATTGTTTTTATCCTGCGAGCTGCCTTTATGAGGCAACTAAATTGCTCGTTGATTTTATGATGGGAGTTTTGGGGGTTAAAGCTCCAAAGCAAGTTGTATCAATTGGCGAGGATGACCCTGAGGCGATGGGGGAAGAGGAGTAGATGTTTGGATCTCTAAAATGAGTTGTATTTTTGCAGCGAGGTCACAGGCCATTTGCGCCTGGGTATCTTTTGGGAATTCACTTGCTGCTCTTTTGCGTAATCCATACTGAATCTCGCCGCTCTTTAATTGTGGGTAGGTAAAGATTTCGCGCATATACAGTCCTTCTTCTTTATTATATCCTACATATCCTGAAAATCCTACGTTATCGCGAAGATTTTTCCAGTATCGTGTTTCGATTTTAGTAGAATTGGTGAGCAGATCACCATTAAAGTTTCTAATAGTATCCCCAAACTCTTCGTATAGTTTACTAATGCCACAATCTTCTACTTTTAGTACTGGTCTTCGAATTTCAGATGCACTGAGGCAAGCAACTAAAGGGAGGAACGTGAATGCAAGAACATAGGGCCTAGCCTTACTCATAAAGTGGTAATAGTAGTTCTGTTTAAAAAAATTAGTATTCTTGAGGCGTACAAGACAAGGCAGTGAGTTTCGATTTGAACCGGGGATAATCTTCAACTCTAACGCTTGCTCCAGCAGCCGGAGCGTGTCCTCCAGCATGTCCTTGTAGATCTGCTAGTGCTTTTTTGAGAAGAGTATTCATGTTTAAAGTAGCGTCGTTTCTTCGTGCGGAGATGGTCATCGTTGTTCCGATTTGCTGCGTTACAATAACGGTGTGGTGGGGATTAAGTATAGCAATGTTATTGCTGACAATGGATTTTATTTTAGCAGCCGTTTTGATTTCAAGGATGATGAGTTTTTGTTCCTCATGTATTTGAGCGAGATCGTTTAGGTTAGTTACGTAATAATCAACTTCTTGCTGCACAATTTCATATTTTTTAAGTTGTTCAAGAGCTTCAAATGGACTTTGTGATTGAAGCATTATTTCAAAGCATTGTTCTGCTTCACCGAGGGCTTCTGCGAAGAAAATAAGGTTAGAGATCCTTCCTAAAATCGTTTTTTGGTGGCTTTCTTTGAGGATAGAATATTTTTCGTATACTGTACCTAGAAAATCTTCCCAGGCAGGATAGGCAACATCTCCAATGATTCCAATTGCGGCGACCCAATCTACATTATCAAGGTTTGTAATACGATTAAGAATATCATAACTTAGTTTTGCGCTACAGTATTGGGCGGGAGGAATAGATGAGCCTATGAGTTGAGGCTTGAGCAGAATTGTTTTTGGTGAGGTGATGTTATATTCAATAATATGGTGATCAAAAGCATACACCTTCGCGAATTCTTCTACTTTCTTAATTTGTTCTGGGCCGCCGTCAACAGTTTTGTCAGTGGTGATAAGGATGGTTATAGAGTTCTCTTTAAGGGTTGCAATAAGGTCATCAGTAACAGTATGACCTTTATTCGTAATAATCAGATTGAGGTGAATGGTGTGTCCTAACTGGTGAAGTGCTTGAGTGATTATTTTTCCAGAGGTTGTTCCGTCTGGGTCAGTGTCGTGGAGAAGGGCGATTTTGTCAGATGGTTTAAGAGATTTAAAGAATTGATCGGATCGGGTAAGGAGGGGGTGGGTCATCATGATTGTACATTAAAGTAATGGTTTTAATATTTTTCTAGGGTTTTCTTGCTCCATGGTCCACCAATTTCTGATTTTACTTGATTTCTGATTTACTATTATTTTTCTTCATTTACCCTTTCCAATTTATAAAATTACATGTACTTATGGATTAATTCTGCGGTTTTAGTGAAGAGGTCTAAACTGCTGGCAACAATAAAGTGTTCACCGAGGGATCTTTGTGTATGGTAGCGAATAGGATCTCCATTTGCATATTTTATTATTCCTGCTGCCTCTGCGACAATAATCTGAGGAGCACAGACGTCCCACGTGCTAATGGAGTGTCTGTTGTTGCTGTAATGAACATTACCTGTGCCTTCTGCAATGTGCATTATACGTAAACCTTCACTGCCGTGGATAATGGTATTTGCTGGTCTAAGGTGGGCTGCGACATCGAGGCTTGCTTGCTCATGATAATGTCTTTTGCTCACTACGAGTACGGTTCCATTTTGGTTTGAGGCATCTACTTTAAGAGGATATTTTATGCCGTCTGAACTTATTTTGTATGCTCCTTGGTTTTGTATAGCATAATATAACTCGTGCGTGGCTGGCCGATGAACAATTCCAAGAACTGGTTCTGTCTCCTCAACAAGACCAATATGGATGGCAAATTCGGTAGAACCTTTACTAAATGATTCGGTTCCATCAATGGGATCAACATACCAGGTACGCTTTCCTACTTTGTCCGCTAGTTCTTCGCTTACGATTCCGTCAGCTGGAAAATAGTGCTGGAGGCCAGCAACAATGATCTCATTGGCGTGTATATCAGCGTTAGTTACAGGTGTATTGTCTGATTTAATGGTTACTTTGAGGTTTCTTCGAAAGTATCCCATGATGGCTTGGGCTGCCTGTTCGCTGAGCATTTTTGCCACTTCTAATTCGAATTCATAGTTTGCGTTGTGATTTTTCATAATGTTGTAATTAGGGGGGTAATATTTTTATGTTAGTATTAATTTTGTACTATTAATGTATCCATTTGAACAACTTGGCCTGAGTAAATATGAGTCGGTAATCTATGCAAGTCTATTGCAACATGGAAAAATGAGTGCAAAACAAATTTCTTCTTTATCTCAAGTCCCACCTACGGCTGTGTATCCTAACTTGCGCAGTTTAGCCGATAAAGGTCTTATTCAAGAATTTTTAGGAGATGTGCGTGAGTATGAAGCACTTACTCCAAAAGAGGGAATTAACACGTTCATTGAATTTCAAAAAAATAACTTGCTGCAAGTAGGTGTGCATGCACTGGCAAGCGCACAAGCACTTTATGAGAAAAAAAAGGTCTTTGAACATCGAGAGATAATTCGTTTAAGTCAAGGGCGGGTTGTTTCTGCTGTAATTTACAAAAACGCGATTGCAAGAGCTCGAAAAACATTCTATATTGTGGGATGGACGTTTACGACAATTTCTGACAAGTATGAGTTCCTTCATTTATTTAAACCTCTCGTAAGGGATGGCGTTGATGTTCGGGTTATTGTAACTGGCTTAACAGAGAAACAATGGAATGTTGTGAATGCTTATATTGACGCTGGAGTTAAAATTCGCTATCTCTCTTTAGAAGACTTCTCGTTAATGGTTGTTGATAGTTCTGAGTGTAAAATAACACTTAAATCGCAAGATTATAAACCTAATCAGTATAATATTCATATACTGGATACATCTCTTGCTAAAGCGATGAACTCTTATTTTCTTGATCTGTGGGATGATGCGCTGCCTATTCATAGCATTAAACAGGTTCATGCGAAGGATGAGAAAAAAGGTGGATAAAAAATAAGAAATAAAAATTCGTTAATTGGGTAATTACTTTACACTTTCTTTAATACGCAGTTTTTCTTGTACTAGATTTTTATAGGTGTAATCTAGCGTCAGGCGTACACTACGAGTGTAGAGATCCTCTTCTAACAGAGGTTGTTTTGAACGACAGGTTATATCGGCTTTTCCATCAATTAAACGACCTTCATTTTCTCGTCCACCTGATTTACATTCCCATTTTTCTGGTTCATCAATACTAAATGCGATCTGGTCAAAGCGCGTGTCAAATTCTCCACCGGTTGTGGTTGATTTTCCGGTTCCTGCGTTTTCAACTTGAAAGCGAAGCATGATGATTCCTTTTCCGCTTGTATCCTCTTCAACACTTTTGATGGTAATCGGAGCGGCAGAAACTGAAAATGTCCGTGTGCCTTTGACGTTACAGATTTTATCATCAGTAATGTCCCCCTTAAAACAGACATCGTTTACAATGACGTGGGTTTTATAGTCATACCAGTATTCTAAATTCCAATTGATATCGGTAAATCCCGTTACTTTTCCGTTGTACTGCGCTCGAGTATCAGGTGTGAACGAAACTATCTCTTCTCCTCCAGTAGGATTAAATTCAGATATTTTATCAATTTCTTCTACATTGGTTGTTTGCCATGTAGCGGGCACGATATTTACAAAATCTTCTTTTGATGGTCCAAGTAGACGTAGCGTTACTTGCCCCGGTGTTAAAGTTTCTTCTCCTTTATTTTTAAGAGCAATGTCAATGGGAAAGTCTTCTGTGTCAAAAATGGAGTAAACTCCTTCTTCTTTTACACTAAATTGTTC
>CAYIEX010000047.1:0-12799 GCA_964362485.1 uncultured Methanosarcinales archaeon
ATCGAAGATTTTCCGAACAGAAAAACTCTGTTTTTCTTGTTTTAGAAAATCCGTCTAAGAACACGAGAAAATGCCAAGCATTTTCTGTGCGCAGAAAATTATCGATTTTCTTGCGAAGTGGCGTAAATCCCCATCCCTTTAGGGTGGGGATAGTCACTTTTCAGGATTTTCTTTAATACCATCCTCCCAGGCTCACACCTAATGATGCATGTTTTCCTTCTGAATCAACTCCCAATTTCACCGGAAAATTTAATCCCACAATCCCGTAATAAACGCCAGGACGAAGAGCACTATACGCGTGTTGAAGTGATGTTTGACCACCTGGAACACTTACATCTGTTTCTTTTCTTATCCCCTCAACTTCTCCAACAAATGTAAGTGTGCGGTCCTGTTCAAGTAAAAAAGAGAGCAATCCTCCCGCTCCCCAGTCAAGGCGTAACGACAAAATTCCTTCATGACGTTCATATACGGTTTTATAACACTCTGCACCAAAATATAGTTGCTGTACATGTCTCGTCTCATCGAGAACCCACGCTCCAGAAGAAGTATCTCCAATAGCTATTCCTTCATGGGAAAAAGAATGTACTTGTAGTCTTCTCCCAATATAAGCTTCAAGCCCACACATTAAGCCCCCTCGTTGTGGCTCATCTTGTTCATTCCACTGTGCAAGACCCACTGCTACTCCCTGCCGAACACCATCCCGATCCATTTGTAAAATTCCCGCTTGATACATCCCATTACCGCATGCCGTGAGAAAAATAGGAAACAGTTGGGAACACAACCGGCGCAAACCATACTCTCTTCCTCTCTCAGATTCGTTCATGATCCAATCCATAGTCCTATTTGTTAACCATCTATGTCACGACATTCCATTAAATTCCAAAAAAATAGAGAGCAGCGTTTAAAAATACTAAAAAGAAAAAACAAGAAATTAGAAAAAGCGCCAACACCCGGACATTCTCATTGTCGTTCGACGAATTGGGCGACAATATTTGAACCGGGAATTCCAGAGGAATCAGTTAGCTCTTTATTATCCGTTCGAGACTGACGCAATACCGGATTATGCGATGTTGGCATTTTTCGCCACAGCGCGACCACAAACCGTAGTTTGGGTGTATGCGATGTTGGCTTACATCATCCATAAACGAAGCTATTTAAAAAAGTTTAGTTTACCAAACGAACTCATACCTCTATCACGAACCCTTTTGAACTATTAAAAAACATATTACCGTGCATACACTTTTCTGGTATGACCATGGGAGCCGGGTGGAGGAGTATATGCCACTTCGGACGAAGCTTTATAACCCTCCATACGCTTAAAATCCTGGTGATTTTCATGAAAAAAGCACAAGGGGCTGTCGCTATTGTGGCAATTATTGTAATACTTGTATTAATTGTAGCCTTCGCTATTTATTATGGTAATCGTGGAATAGGCAAAGACCAAATCAACGTCAATGTAGAAAACAAAGAGGCACAAAATCCTCCACCTAATGATGATTCCACGAGAATTGAACGTGAACGAACGGTAATAGAAGGAAATAATCGAACAACGGTGAAGGAAACATACACCAGCGAATAAAGACCCTTAAAAACAACCGGTAAGAGCAGTATTAAAATAGTAAAAAAACAAAAAAAAAGTTTATTTTCTCTTACGAGATTTTTCAGGTGCAGCTTTTGTATCGCACGCAGCACAGCCCGGGCAAACTGGTAAAGCCAGCTTGGCTACTCCTGCGAGTACTAATAGCACTCCAATCCAAGCAAACCAACCATCAATACCGGTCCATAACGGCCATACAAATGCATTCAGAAGTAGAAGAACACCAAATACTATCTTTGAAACACCCATGCATTTTTTACACAACATAGATAATCACCTCTGGTAACATACACACTCAAAAGTATAAAAAGGTATCTATTCTTTGCAATCTGGAGGTTGTAAGTATAAAATAAGCTCAAAGATCCTCCCCAATAGTCCAACTTGTCAATTATTGCATCTCAAACTAAACGGTACACCAACTACTAATTCATAAAGAACGAACTTCCCATAACAAAATCGAAACCTCTCATAACGAAAACTAGATAAATGATTATTTCCAACGTCCGGTCATGCTAAAAAAGTGGGTGATTGCAATTCTGTTAATTTTAGGTGTTCCCCTCATCTCGGCTGCTATAATTGACTCAGACCTTCAAGGCGAACTCCAGAATAAAAATGAAATTGATGTAATTATCCTTTTAGAAGATGATACCACGGCGCGTGATTTAATTCTGGAGGTAAAAACGCCTCGTGCCCAAGCCGAGCTCACCGTTGCAGACGAATATCCTCACCTGCAAGCAATTTCCGCTACCATAAACGAAGAGGCCTTAGATATTCTCATCAAAAGTGACACCGTAGCCGGCGTTTTTGAAGATAAGGAATATTCTATATTTCCAACCGAAGAAACCACCCTCCAAACTTCCATAAGTGTTCCCGCGATTGGTGCTCTAAACGCGCACACAACGTACAATCTAAGTGGCCGTAATATCGTTGTTGCGGTTCTCGATACGGGAATTGACTACCAGCATCCTGCACTTGGTGCGTGTCCAGCAATCAATGCCACTTGTCGTGTTCGCGGCGGGTATGATTTTGTGAACAGCGATAATGATCCACTTGATGACAACGGACATGGAACTCATGTTGCCGGAATCATTGGAGCAAACAGCAGCACACTCACCGGTGTTGCCCCCCAAGTTCAATTTTTGGCGTACAAAGTATGCAACTCATTTGGCAGTTGTCCAATTAGTGCAATCCTTGCTGGCGTTGATGCTGCAATTGAAAACAACGCTCAAATTATCAGCATTTCTTTAGGTGGAGAAGAACAGCCAAATAATGGGCAGAGCATACTTAGTCTTGCTCTCAATCAAGCTGTCGCCCAGGGTATTACCGTAGTTGTTGCTGCTGGAAATTCGGGACCCAGTACGGGTTGCGTTGCATCCCCTGGTGATGCTCAAGATGTCATTACAGTTGGTAATAGCAATGATAAAGGGACTATTGACACCAGTGACGACACAATCTCCTCGTCGAGTTGTTCCGGGCCCAGTGCATTTGGTCGATTAGACCCTGATTTAGTTGCTCCTGGAACAAGTATAACCTCCTCGTATCTCAATAATGCTTCCGCATCCCTCTCGGGAACCTCTATGGCCACGCCCCATGTTTCTGGTGCCGCCGCCCTACTCTTAGAATACAACTCGACATTAACTCCCGCTCAAATCCGTTCCAAACTAATGCAAACAGCAACAGATATCCGCGAACATACGTTTAACCAGGGCGCAGGACTCATCAATGTCACTCGCGCAATCGAAGCAAAACTTCATGTCTTTGAAGGAGCAACCGATCGCTTGGAAATAATAACTTCTGCAAATAAAACTGTCAATTTTGCAATTCACATTCAAAACTATGACACACAAGCACAAGTTCTGACATTTACCTCCACCGACTTAACCGATCTTGAAGGAAACTTTCATCTTCCCTCAACAATATTAAATTCTGTTGAATCTTTTACCATTAATCCTCGCGAATCTACCAGTACAATTGCGAATTATACTATCCCTGCCAACGCAACACCAGCGGTGTATGGAGGTACTATAGTCGTAACCTCCAGCGATGGAAAACAATATCGTTTACCTGTGAGTCTCACCGTGTCAACGAGCTCGAGTGAACTCATCATGGGAACAGTAAACAAAGCACGTAGCACCTGCAGCAACTCTGCGTGCGGTGATAAAATTTGGTTCGCGTTTAACCAGAGTGCTGCTGCCACTACCGTTTCACTCAATTGGACAAATACAGGTAATAACCTTAACCTTTACCTATACAATACCTCAGGTGGACTTCTTGATTCTAAAACCACGACTTCAACAGCGGGCGAACAATTAACCCTGCCTCGTGGTTCACCATTTAGTTGGATTATGGTTCACAGTGTAAGACTTATTACAAATAATGTAAATCTTAGCTACAATCTAAGTCTCTCTCTTCACGATGAGAGCACAACATTTGTTTTCGCCCGGCCCCTCAATAACTTTTACTACCGGGAATCCTTTGATCTGTCTGCTACCATAACCGATCTCAACAACATCTCCTCTGCCTACTACAATGTAAGCAATTCGAATGGAACGTCGTTATTTTCAACCCGTTGGGAAAACTTCAATGTTGAAACGCTCTATGTCGCTGGACACATTAATCTTAGTCAGCAAAATGTCGCTGATGGCATCTACACCGTCTCACTTTTCGCAACTGATCGTCTGGGTAACTCCAGCAACGAGAGTATCACATTTAGCGTAGACAAAACTGTTCCAATACTTAATTCAATAACACAAATCCCTCTCACTATCGCTCCTCAAGACATAGTATCCATCATTGCCAACATTTCTGAATCCAATCTCAACAATTCACCGAATTCATCTGCTGTCGTATTAGAATCGAATTCGACAGGGAGTTGGATTAACGCATCTATGACAAAAATAAGTGATGATCTTTGGGAGTACAACATCTCCTCAAGCCTAATTACCAGTCAAAAAAACATTGTTTACAAAGTCCATGTAACTGATCTAGCGGGCAACTTCATAAGTACAAATGAGTCTAATTTCACTGTTGAAAATTTCCCCCCAACTACTCAAATTACCAACCCGATAAACAACAGTATTATCGAAGTAGGAAGCAACATCTCTTTTATCAGTCTTGCACAAGACAGCGATAATAATTCTATTTTTTATAATTGGAGTATAAGTAATGGATACACAACAAGCGATGCTAATTTCTCCCTCCAATTTAATTCGACTGGTACATTCAATGCCACTCTTCAAGTCTTTGACGGTCAAAGTTACGCCACTAATTCCTCGACCTTCATCATCACCGACACTATGGCACCCTCAATTTCGCAATTACAATATCCAACCCTGCTTCACAATGAGCGCGATGGAAATAATGTTTCATTGAATATCACCCTCTTTGATTATTCCAATATCTCCCTTCTTCAAATCACTACCAATGCCACCTATGTAGGTGGATGTTTGAATTGGACGCACAACCTCCAGTGTACCTGGAATCTCACATCCCTCAGCGTAGGAACAACAACTTTCACCCTCAATGTTTCAGATCTTGCCGATATACCCAATACCTACATCACCACCTATAACATCACTCTCACTTCTTGCTCTGATGGATCCCAAAACGGTAATGAAGAAGGTACAGATTGCGGAGGTTCATGCGCTGCTTCATGTAGCAGCGACAGCTCAGCAGGTTCATCAAGTGGATCATCCAGCGGTGGCAGCTCCGGTGGCGGAGGAGGTGGCGGTTCCGGAGGCGGCTCAAATAAAATAGTAACAAGTAGTAATACTTCTTCCACAGAATCAAATTCTTTGAAATCTGCTTCTCTTCCTTCTTCCCCACAACAATCCTCCAAACAAACTTCTAGTAACGCTACCGACTCCGTCTCTTCAAATCAAGTCCAAGATTCAAATAAAGTCAGTGAGAATACAACCTCTAGTAACCCCTTTCTCCAAGCAGGGACTGAATCGCAAAATAATATGCCCCAATCACAAACAGCATCTCCACTTCTAGGTTTTACGATCTTTGACACCATTAAAGAGACAAGCCTTAATGAGCGAGTAGTGGCTGGACTTGCCGTGATATCACTTCTTGGCATTGTTATCGCCGTTTTGCGATACCGTCAAAAAATCGCAAAAAACAAAAGGAACGACTTGTCCTCGCCAAGGAAAGCCCGTACGGCAAAGTTTTAAATACCCCTCCACGCTCACCAACCCCAGAGATGGTAGAACATAAACACATTCTTATTATTCTTGGTTTTTTAGCTATAAGTTCTCTCTTTAGCGCTGTATTTCTCTACGACCCAACACCATCTCTGACAGGCTATGTTGTAATAAACGGTGCTACTAAAGTCAGTACAGATAAACTTGATCCTGCCCTTGTCAAGGAGATAAACACGGGAAATAATAACCCTAAAGTAATTCTCATATTGGATAACTCCTCCACTTCCCTTGAGCAAGTTCAGCAGGAAGTCATTACTTCTCTCGAAAAGGATCTTGTTGTAAGCGATTCATCAACTGAATCCAACTCACCACCAACCATCGCTAAACCATCTCCTGATCAATCCTCTGGTCAATCCCCCGAGATTGATCTTACCATAAGTCATACCTTTGAAACCATAAGTGCAATTGCCCTTGAAGTAAACAGCCCAGAAGCACTCGTCGAATTAACCAAAGAGAAAAAAGTAAAACGTATCCTTCTAGACTACCCTATTGAAACTACCCTAGATACCAGTAATCCTCAAATCAATTCTCCCCTTCTTTGGAACACTCTCATTAACGATACAAACAACTGGAACCTCACAGGCAAGGGTCAAACGATTTGTGTAATTGATACCGGAATCGATTATACCCATCCAGCGCTCGGTGGCTGCAATCCCATAGTGTATCAACTCACTGGCACGCCCCTTAACTTAAGCACATCTAACATAACGACTCCAATAGAGTCCAATCATCCCTATAATGACAGCACCGATACCACCTGGGTAATTCAACAAGATGGTTTTTCACATATTGCACTCCATTTTACCAACATCTCACTAGAAACTCAAAATGGTGGCAGTGATACTTTAGATCGAATCTACATCTATGATCAATATAATAATACTATCGCAATCTACAAAGGAACGCAAACTGATATTTGGACACCTCACGCTGAGGGCGACACTCTCTATGTCCGTTTAGTTACTGACAGTTCACTTACTGACTACGGATTCTTCATCGATCAAATATTAAATGGTACTACCAACACCACCATGAATTGGTCCAATTGTTCGGTGGTACTTGGTGGGTGGGACACATATAACAGTGACTCAAATCCAATTGACGATCACGGACATGGTACCCATGTTGCGGGCATCATTGCTTCTCGCAACGAAACGTATCGCGGCGTAGCACCCGAATCAACCCTAGCTTCCGTTAAGGCATTAAACTCAAACGGTGGTGGATATTCGTCTGATGTTGTCGCCGGAATTGAATGGTGCAATAAAAATGCTGCGCGCCTTAATATTTCAGTAATTAGTATGAGCCTGGGCTGTGGTGGGGCAAGCTGCGTGCACTACACAACATACTGTGAGCAGGATCTTACAAGTCAAGCTATCAACGATTCTTATAATCGAAACATTTCAGTCTTTATTGCCTCCGGTAATAGCGGCTGGACAGACGGGATATCAAACCCATCTTGCGTAGAAAAATCCATACCTATAGGTGGACTCACGGAAACAAACACAATAGCGTATAACCGGGGCAATCTCCTCAAAATTCTCGCTCCTGCAACCAGCATCCGTTCAACAACCCTAGGTGGTGCCTGGACAAGCCTTTCGGGAACTTCCATGGCCACACCTCATGCAGCTGCTGTCGCTGCTATAATGCAACAATATCATAAAGCGGCTACCGGTCATACTCAACACGTCCCAGGCATCGAAGAACGGCTCTCAATATTTGGCCATGATATCGCTGATAGTTCAAGCGGACTCACTTTTACCGCCCTCCATGCCCCGAATGCTACACTACCCCATATCATCATTGGCAATGTAACCCCAATCTCAGGTATAAGCACCAATGACAGCAATGTCACCATCTATTTTCAATCTGACTATCCTCTCCACAACGTATCCCTCATCTGGTTGTACCCTAACACTTCAAACGAGACAATAACAGTTGCGAGCAATAATGGTACATCATTTGCCGCCAATGTAACCTTGAATACAACTGGCACTCATAGTTATTATGCACTCGGCATTGACCCATTTAACTTAACGGTGCAATCAGAGACAAGAACAATCACTAAAGGTTCGGAATTGACGTTTCAAAGTTCGATCATGAACAACTCCAACTATACTGAATCTCTTGAATTTAATCTTACTCTTTCAAGCAACGCAAATCTAACACTTCACGTTACACTCACAAATGATTCTACACTTTTTCAAACAACAAACAACAGTCTTCCTTCAGGAACGTATAATCTACCCTACCTATACAACTTAACTTCCTATGCTCAAGGATCATATTCGCTTGCAACTACCATTATAACCCCCGCCATTGAACAAGTGTATAATTACACCATTATTATCAATCGAAGCCATACTCAAGGAAATGCCAGTACCAATCTTACCAATTCAACAGGCAATTCCTCTATTCTAACATCGTCACGTGAGGGAGTAACTATCCTCTCTCCCGCCAATAACACTCTTGTTGAATTAGGTACCTCAACCGAACTGCACGCTACCCTAAACCTCACCGGAAATTACACCTATGTTTGGTATACGGGTGATCTTATTTTGGAGAGTGGAGTCACCAACGTAAGTGATTTATTGCATTACTTCAATTCAACAACAGTCTCAAATACAACCATCCATCTTGACGTAACTCAAAATACAACCTACGAACAGTCTATCACCCTTCAGACAATCGACTCACATCCTCCTGAAATAACAGATCTCAAATTTAATAATCCACATCATCGCGCAGTGCATGGCGAAGTACAAATAAGTGCAATACTCGCTGACTATAGTACCATTAATATTCTCTCAATTGCTGTGGGAGATGCAACCAGTACCGAGGGGTGTGAAAAACAAGACCATAGCGCCGAGTGCAGCTGGACAATACCTTCCATCCCATCAGGTAAATATCCCTTCGTCATAACGGCCTCAGACATTCACGAAAATACCCTTCTCTCTAATCATACGCTTTTGGTCATTGACTGTGAAGACAAAATGCAAAACGGCAATGAAGAAGGGGTAGATTGTGGTGGCTCCTGCGGCTCATGTACCGTTACCGAGCAAGCATCACAAGTAGCTCCCGTACTTACCCAAGAGGAGCCCGCTCCAAAACCAATACCTGAACCAACCCAGGTCAATTACACGAGCACCCTTACTATAAAAGAAGAGCGAAAAGAAAAGCAGCATTCAGTTCTCTATGTACTCGGCGGCTTAGGGTTATTATTAGGGTTGATTGCGTTTGTGCTACATAGACGTGATTGAGTCAAAAAAATCCTCCTCGGTTGAGTATAAAATGATACAAAAATCAAAGTCCAACCCTATAGTCACCCAACTAACTGTTATCGGTCTTTCGCTACTTTCCACAACGTATCAAAGAATTGTTGAAATGATTCCCTAACTATAGAACCCTTCAGTAAAAATAGGGATGGTTCATCTTTCCATTGAACAATGGCAATTGCTGTTGGAAATATAACTATTGGCGCTAACGTATGCTGATTTAGATAACGCACTTTAGTTCGTGAAAGATTTTGGTAATATCCTCCTATTTTCGTTTTTAATTCTCTATTGATAATTACTCTCATCCTTACCTGCTTTGCGATCCGTTTGAGATTAAAATTCTGATAAAAAGCGCGATATGTTTTCCAAGAAACATCCTCACCACCTCGTGCACCAAGTACTGCTATCTCATCCCCTGACCTACTTTCTAATAACATTTGTTCATATGCAGAGCGAAGTCCTTTGTAGCCAGTAAAAAGTAAGACTTCATCTTTCTCTTCAGATGGCCGCTGAGAAACTAAGTAAGGAACAAGTTCTCGTATTTTTTCGTACGTTTCTTGTGCTTGTTGTTCAAGAACAATGGGGCTGCTCGCCTGAAATAATTTCTTCTTACGTTGCAATGAGAATAAAACAAAATTCTTCTTTAACAGGCTTTCTAGTATATAATAGACCGTACTTCGTTGCACTCCCAAATTTTTGGCAAGTTCCCCTGCCGTACTCTTATGTAACTGTAATAATCTTAAATAAGTTTTTGCCTCCAATTCAGTAAGTCCAATCTGCTGCAGTACCTGTTCATTGCTCATCTGTTGTCCAGTAAAAAGCGACATATCTTTAAGAAACTTATGGTTATTTGGTAAATAGGATGTACTTCTTACTATGTAGAATGATAATCGGAGAAAGTGTATGGTAGAATGGTATTTAGAACAGCAAGGGGCAGAGCAATATTGTCGTTCACCTAGATTATCGAATGAATACATTGCCTGGCCTGCTGTAAAAGATCTATGCGGCGATCTTTCTGGAAAGAACGTTCTTGATTTGGGTACAGCTGCAGCAGAAACTGCCAAGAAGTTATACGCACTGGGAGCTCACTGCACCGCGATTGATATTTCTCCTATAATGTTAGACATCGCCCAAAAATCTATACCTACATTGGATATTACCTACTTATTGCGCGATTGCACAAATTTACACGGAGTTGCAGATAATCAATTTGATATAGCAGTCTTAAATTTTCTGCTGTGTGATATTAATACAAAAGATAAGATCTCTTCAATACTACAAGAAACTTATCGTGTTTTAAAGCCTGGTGGAAAAGCGGTATTCACTATTCACCATCCACTTCAATGTATGTTGCCAGTGGAAGAGATAAAAACACCCCCTCTTGTTTCTAACATGGGACCCAGTAATTATTTTTCCAGTGGTGATGAAGTAATCCGAAAAATTAGAACAGTAAAATTTGGAATTGCCAATGTTAAAAACTATCATTGGACATTAGAAGATTATGTTACCTGTTTTGTGGATGCTGGTTTTCTAGTTGATGCAATTCGGGAACCAAAACCAAAAGATGTGCCCTGCGAATTTCAGAAAATATTTGAGTTAGCATATTCACTTCCCTTCTATGTTGTTGTGCGAGGAATTAAACCATGAACATAAGTCTTATTAGACCAAAAATCGATGACCGTTACGCTTCTGTAAAACAGGTATACACGTCATTTCCTCCATCTGCAGGGCTAAGTTGTTTGGCGACAGTTGTCCGTGAAATAGCGAACGTTCAAATCTATGATGAAAATCTCATCCCCGCAGATTTTAATGCTGATATTATCGGAATTCAGGATTGGGTAACAACACACAATCGAGCTTTGCAATTAGCAGATCAGGCCAAGCGGCATAACCCTTCTAGTCTTATCGTGCTGGGTGGAACAAATGCATCTCATTTAGCAGATAGAATTTTACAAAATCATCTTTATGTAGATTATGTTGTTATGGGTCACGGTGAAGAGGCAATCATTGGTTTAGCAGAAGGACAAGTAAAAGAACGTATTGCTAATCTTTGTTATAGAAAAAATGGGCACATTGTAAAGAATCGTCAAAAAATAGTACCAAGTCCTATTTTTAATTTGGAGCAAGTAATACAATGGGAGTGTGACGACCAAACTCCTTTTCCGATTAGTGGGATACGGGGTTGTATTAAAGCGGCAAAGCAAGGGATTTGTGAGTACTGTTCTCTTCAAAATGAGAGAGTTGTTGTCATGAAGCCACATGCTTTTTGGAACCAAGTGAGACTGCTTAAAGAAAATTATGGATTACGCTATTTCTTTGAAACAGGCGATGAATTTATCGTAGGGAGATATCCAGAGCAGTTGCTTGCAGTAAGACCAAAGGATTTGTCAGAAGTCTCTTTGAGGATCTATTCTTATCCCGAGACATTGGCGCAGCAAGGAGTGATTAAAACGTTGGCAAGGCTCAATGTTAAAGAGTTGTACATGGGAGTTGAAACCATCAATGAGACAATATTAAAAAAAGCAGGAAGACATTACAATGCCAACGTTATTAACCGTATTTTTGAAGAACTCTCTGAGCACGGCATCATGGCTATGGTGCCATTCATGTTTGGTTTACCTGGAGAAACTAATGAGTCTGCACAACACAATTTCAATTTCTCACAACAACTATTGGAAGATTTCCCCACTACGCTCAAAATGATGCAATACAGTCTGGTGGTACCCATTGTAGGCTCCTCCTACTTCTCCTTAGCTTGTACTAATAATAACATTCTCAAACAGTACAATCAACAAAATCGAAACCTCCTCCTCGATGATGATTTCAATTATTCCTTACTCACTGAATTTTTCATCCAAGAGTATTGCGCGGCAGACATTAGTTTTCTAAAGGAGTTAGTCGAAAAAGGGAAGCGTGCTGCTAAAAAAGAAGGCATTCTAACCTCCACATTTATTGGGATTGAGGATAGCGATAACGGGGCGAAAAATCGCTAAAACACATATCCACCATGAGCAGTAGCATACGCATCTCGGATAAAAGGAATTTTTGATTTATCGCGAGTAACAATAATCGGCATTGTCAGCCTATCATCTCCATTATAGCGAACGACTGATCCATCAAGATATGCAACAGTTGCGCCTGCTTCCTCAGCAATAATTTGAGGAGCACAGATGTCCCATGTTCTCGCTCTCCCCTTGCAGTTGCTTAAGTTTGATTCAGCGAAACCTTCTGCCACACGCATAAATCGAAGGCCGCAGCTTCCTGAAACATCAACTTTTGGATCTCCTAAATTTTTAATAGTTGCCCGACCAGCATCTGACATCAAAAAAGATACATCTGAAATGAGACCAACTTCACAGTTATCAGTCGATGGCAGCCGAATTGAAGGAAACGTTAGACGTTCCCGCGTTGGCGACTCCCGATAAGCGCCCCTGCCCTTAATCGCCCAATAGTATTCTTTAGTTGTGGGTTTATAGACGATTCCCATGACAGGTTCTGAATTGACAACAAAGCCAATGTGAACAGCAAATTGATCCGTGTGATTACCAAAACCAGTTGTACCATCTAAAGGGTCAATATACCACCCTCGCCCCGAGCTCCCTTTTATAATCTCTTCTTCTTCACTAACAATTGTGTCACAAGGAAAGTATCCCCTAAGAAAAGTAGTAATATAGCTATTAGCGATAGTGTCAGCGAGTGTAACAGGCGTCAGATCTTTCTTTCGT
>CAYIEX010000048.1:0-11703 GCA_964362485.1 uncultured Methanosarcinales archaeon
TTTTGCAATATCAATTATGGTTGCCCATTCTTTACTCGCAAAAGATGGTGCGTTATCTTCTTTTGGTAACTTACCAGCAAAAGCAATGACAAGGGCATCAGCGTTTTCTTCTTTGGCGATATCAACATGATACTTTGTAACGCGTTGTGCTTGCTGATACCACTGTCTCCACCATTCGTCGCTACTACCCCATTCCTCTTGGCATAGTTGAATAGAGATGAGAACTTTAAATCCCGCTTCTTTGAAAGCCCTAATGTGTTCTCGTAGAGCGGCATCAGGGTAGGAAGGGCAGTTGATTGCTTCGCCTAACGAATACTGTGGCGGGGACTTACTCTTCATGGATACAGGCGGCTTAAGAGCGATCCAATCAAAGCCTTGTTCACGTAAATGGGTGATGGTTTGATTGTAATTGAATGACCATGAACCCTCACCAGCCCAGAAGTCTGGCATGTACGCACCTTTCCAAAACTCTGGGCGGGGTTTGAATTTTATTGTACTAGCAAGTGAAGGAATATCCGTTTCATTGATTTTTGTTAAAGGTAACCACTTCCACTGTTCAATGTGATCAGAGATAGTTCTATTTTCTCCAACGATTAGACTTCGAGGCATTTCAGTTTGGCCGTAACCATTGAATCCGTATTCCCCCCACTCGACTCTACCACCTCGAGAATAACCATAGCGGATTGTTTCACTGGGGTTCCTATCCGAGAGATTTAATTCACCATAGTATGAGTTATTACCTATTTTTTGTAATACAAGCATCTTAAACCCATAGTGGAGGATAATGGGGTCATGCGGTGGCGTGTTGCTCGGTGTGGTGACATTAAATAGGATTATGTTTTTCTGGGGAAGATTGATATCATTAAGAGGCTCAAGGGATTTATTGAAAGATGGCTCTGCACGAAAAGACTGTTCGGGTGCACAACCAATGAGCAGGGATAGAATAAGGATACTTAGCCATATATTTGCGATGCTACGCTGCATAGTTAGAGGATATGAAAAGGGATTATAAACTTACCTCATCACTAAACTTGCCTCATCACAAGGAGGATAGTTTTAGCAGAGCTGAAGAAAGATCAAAGAGATCTAGCTACAAATCCTTCAAATCTCTTAATGCTTTATCAAAATTATCTTTCTTCTCACGAATCGCTGTTGGCGAACTACCACCATGCCAGGTGAATCGCGGACGCATTTGGATGGGAAAGAGTCGCTCGTTCGAGTCATCGAAAATGATGGCGGAACCTTTGATGTGAGGGAGATTATCGAGTTCGCGATCAAGGCCGGAGCTCATGTATGATTGCATGAGAGCACCAAGTGATTTTATATCCATTTGTGCGGTCAACCGATGGGCAAGGACGATGTCGGACTGGGTCATGACGTCAGTGTGGATTTTTGCTGGCTGCTGTGTGGCAAGGATGAGTGAGATTCCTGGTTGACGACCTTCACGTAGAATAGTGATTAATGAATCAGTAGCGGCTGTTTTCCCTTCATTGGGTAGAAGCTCGTGGGCTTCATCAAGTGCAACCCAAACAAGAGGATCGTCAAGTTCTTGTTTTTCTTCTTTGGAAAAATAGTGCATCGCCGCATCAACTTTACTAAATTCTTCAGATTTTCTGGCAAGCATGCGTTGGTTGAAAAGGATTCGGCAGATAAGGCCGACAACCAGTGCTTTGATATCCCAACCAGACGCCATGGTCGCGTAGGGGCTTACATCAAGGATAGTGACTTGGCCACCGGCAACGAGATCTTTAAGTGGTGTTCCTTCTTTTCCAAAAACACCCCAACCTTGGGACTTTTGGAGCTGATTAGAAATAATGTTACGAGAATTTTGATCACTATCTTTATCGTTTTTGATGAGAGTGATAAGATCTTGAAGTTCATAGCTAATACCTTTGTCTTGAAGTACCTGTACTACTCTTGTTAGGAGAACACCTTCCGCGGAATTCGGGTTAATAGCAAATACTTTACACCAATCTTCAGGTGCAACATCAATTGGCCGCACCGTGAAAGGATAGTCAGTGGGAATGCCGTCTGCTTTATATTTTGCAAAGAATCCGCTAGGAGTATAGATCTTAACGTCAAGTGGCTTTGCTTCAAATCCCCAGTCTTTGAGCATGGCAGCGTCTTGGTAGTTTGGGTATTTCATCGTCCAATAAATGCCCATGGTGTCGATTAGAAGGATGGAAAGATTATCCTTAATGTGTTTTGGAAGGTCGGTTAGTCCTTCAGCGATTGCGCCCATGGTGTAGGAATTGTGGCAAACGATATTATTTCCAAGAAAATTATGAGTCTCCGGAATGGTAATATCATAAACCCAGCCTTCATAAAAGACTTTTTCAATCGACTTAACTATCTCATCTTTTAATATGCCTTCATGAACTAAAATAGAATTACCAACTACTAAGCTTGCTGCTTTTTTCCATAGATACAATAATTGATCACCATTGGAAACAGTGGTTGTGACTAACAATGGGTGCTCATTAGTAACATAAATTGATTTCTCAGAAATGCCAGAGGTCCTTATTATAATGATTTCCTCTTTAATATATTTGCGATAAAGTCCAAG
This sequence comes from uncultured Methanosarcinales archaeon, assembly GCA_964362485.1. Classification (GTDB taxonomy): domain Archaea; phylum Nanobdellota; class Nanobdellia; order Woesearchaeales; family GW2011-AR9; genus CAMAVK01. The sequence continues at coordinate 2,567 of CAYIEX010000048.1, forward strand.
TATTGGCTTGGAAATTAAGTTTAATTTTCCATCCACCGTTAATACATGATGAGTTCGAGTAGGTTTCAGTACAGTCTCGGTATTACAGTCATTGAGTGTTATGGCATCACGACTAAGATCATGATATAAAGATTCAATGGTGGTATTTTCCCCGCTAGAGAGAGAGATAATGGTTTGTGGGAGGACGCATTTTCCTGATCCTCTCTTTCCGACGATGAAAACGACGTGCGCACCGGCCACATCCATGTAAACAGGGTTAGAAAGGGAGGTGGTTTGACCCATTTTGACGTATTGCTTTCCAAGAAAAACGGTTCCTTCGAGTCCATATTTAGCGACGTCCTTTTTGGACCTACCAATTACCACCTCGAAGACCATTATTAGAAGTGGGGAAGGCGAGGATAAAAAGGTTGTGGTAGAGTAGCAGATGATTCGCACACACAGGATCATTATTTACAATAATTTAATTTTTTTACAATTCCACAAACTCCGTTTTGAGTTGCTTAAGTGAGGTCAATGATTTGATTTTGATCACTCCTTTTCGAGAGATGACATTTTTCATGAATTCGTAATAATCATCTTGGCTTGCCGTTCGCACCTTAAGAATGAGTTCCCAATCACCGGTGCAGATATCCACCGATTCAATTTCTGGATGCTTGGTAAAATCTCTGGCTATCTTTTCTGGGTCGCCGTATTCATCGGGGGAGAGATTGATTAAGACATAGACGCAAAAGCCCCGATTAATTTTTTTGTAATCAAAGACTGCTTTATAGGTTTTGATGGCACCGTCCCTTTCGAGTTTTTTGATGTTATAATGAATTGTTGTTGAGGGCTGCTTGAGTCTTTTAGCGAGTTGGGAAATTTGCGGTGTGCAGGAACCGGATTGGATAAGTGGGATTAATTTGGGGGCTATGTCTTTCATATTTTTGAATATTATTCAATTATTTATATTATTTTCGGATTTTTCTTGGATATTATTCAGTTCTTTATATAAAGAAGGAGGAACATACAGAAAATATGAACATTACTATTGAGGCTTTGCCCATTCTGGACTTGGAGCATCCTGGATCACATGACCCTGAGTATCGCAAGCGCAGAGAATGGATTGCAGAGATTGCAATTCGTTTCCATACAGAACAGCAACAGGATATTCCAATTGTTAGATATACTCCCGAAGAGGATAAAACATGGAACCATGTTTTTCATAAACTTGCACCATTACATGAACAGTGGGCGTGTTCATGGTATCATGAAGGCCGCAAGAAATTATTTATTGATGGCAAGAAGATTCCCCAATTACACGACTTAAATGAGAGGTTGAGTGTATTTGGATTCCGACTTGAACCGATCCATGGTCTTGTTTCACCGCGAGAATTTCTCATGAAGTTGGGAGAAGGGATTATGCTTTCAACCCAATATATTAGGCATCACTCTAAACCAGAATTTACGCCGGAGCCCGATATTATTCATGAAGTTCTTGGGCATGTGCCCATGTTTACGCATGCACCGCTGCGAGAATTATCGATTCTTATTGGAAGGGCTGCACGTGATGCAACAGAGGAGGATCTCACAAAGCTGAATCGATTGTATTGGTACAGTATTGAATATGGGCTCATTAGAGAGAAGGGGGAAGTGAAAGCGTTTGGTGCGGGACTACTTGGTGGTATTCATGATTTTACGAGTGCGTTTAGTGGGAACGTTATCATTAAACCCTTTGTGATGAAAGATGTGCTGGAAACAGATTACAATTATTCATTTGAACAACCACATTTCTTTGTGATTCCATCGTTTGAGTATTTAGCTGAGGAAACAAAGAAGTTGATTGCTGGGTTTGGTAGAAATTAAATTCTAATACTAACGATATAATACTTTTAGTTTTTTTAACAATTTGTCGTTTTCTAGTAGATCAACAGTATGAGATAGTTGGTTTACAGATCCAATGAGAACAGGAATCTTCTTAAGTAAGGGGTCTTGGATTCTTCGTTTGATCTCCTGAGCAAAAATACCACCATGGATTACCAAATAGGGCCGATCATGAAAGGGGGATACTTTTTGGGGTAGCGTTTTAGTTATCTTAAGATCGTTGTGCATTGTAACAATGATGGTGTATACTTGGGAGAGATTTTCTTCTCGTTGTCTCCAATCGTTGGAGTTGAGTACCTTGTTTAGAAGCGGAGATAATTTGGGTGCACATGGTAAACGCGAAAATGCCGTTCCATACCACTTACTATAAGGAGCATACTCTTTTTCCATTAAGAAGCATAGTCCCATAATGGTTTGCACAAGTCGCGAGGCGATAATTTTTGATCCAACTTCATCTCCTACGTGGCCTGTTCTCCCAACAAATGGTTCTTCTTGGCTTATTTTCATCCACTCTGATGCGAGCAGATAGAGCCAAACAGAGAAGGGGAAATAATGGAGCTTCTTTTGAATGTCTTTTAAACCTAATTGGTCGTGAAATATTTTACCGCACCGTATAGTACGAAGTTTTTGTTCAGACAGTGTCAACCAATCTAAAGTGGTAATTTTGGTAATAGGATTAATCCCAAGATAATCTTTAAAGAATGAATCAAGAGTATGAATCTCAATACGATGGTTAATGAGTTGTCCAGCCTTGCTTTGACTTAAAACTCTCACTTCATTTTCATCTGGTTCCCCAAAATGAGTGGAATAACTTTTAAAGGTAGGAGGAAGATTTTTACTCAGAAATAAAGAAATTTTCTTTTTCTGACGTATGTCTTTGGGAGAAAGAAATAGAGTAAGGCGTGGTCCCCAGTCGTGATCGGTTGAGCGTTCTGTATCAAATCCAAGAACTTCGGAACCACCATCGATACGACCCACGGAATGTTTGAGATTGGGAAACTCCTTTCTAAGGAGATCTTTAACGACTTCATTATAGAATTGTTCACAGAGCTGCAACCCCGGAATGAATTTCGCCATGCTAAGAATGTTTATTTTGGCTCTTATAAAAGTATTGTTAGAGCTTAATTCTCTTCACAAATTCTTCCACGGGTCGTAGACACTGCTCACGAAATGAGTCTTCACCTTGGGCGGCAACATGGGGGGTGAATATGATGTTTTTGCATGCACTTTGAAGTAGTTTGTCTTTGAGATGATCAGAATAAACATCTAAACCAATTCCTCGAAATTTAGTTGTGTGATGCATAAAGGCCTCTTCGTCAATGACTTCCGCACGAGAAGTGTTAATGAAAAATGATTTTGGTTTGATTAATTCAAATGCTTTATTATTGATGAGTTTTTCGGTGTGCTTGTTGTAAGGAACATGAATACTGATAATATCACTCTGAGAGAGAACGTCTTCAAATGATGTCATAGTGACATGAAGATCACTTAAGACGTTTTGGTCTTGTTCGATTACATCAAAGGCGATGATATTGCAGTCACAACCTCTGAGCTTTTGGGCAACAAGTTTTCCAATGTAGCCAAATCCGAGTAGACCAACAGTTTTATTCTTTAATTCAGCATAGGGTCGATGGGGATCTTCGCGTAATACAGAATAGAGAAGATAGAGAGCATGTTCAGCAACACTATTGGCGTTGGTTCCTGGGCAGTGGATAAGAGCTATGTTTCGTCGCTTGAGTTCTTCTAGATCAATATTATCTGTGCCAACACTGCAACTAATAACATATTGAAGATGAGCAAGAAGGTCTAGTTGTTTTTTTTGTAGTGGTGTGAAGGTGCGTATAGCAATGGCATGGACGTCAAGCGGTTTGGTTTGATCGAATTGTGCTTGGGTGAGAGTCAGAAGATTGCTGTTTGCAGCAAGGAGAGCGTGGGCATCGGCATGAATTTGTCCAATAAGAAGTGTTTTCATGGAGCTCTAAGGTTGTTTGTTGATTTATAAAATTTGGGGAATAATAATCCCAGAGTTAATACAGTATTTTCAAATTCTCTTTGCCGGTTGGTCGCTCGCAATAGTGACAGCGAATCTGCAACGGCGATTGCGTTTCAACGTGGAACTTTGGAGTTACATGTTCATGGTTATCTTCATAGGAGACGCACATGGGATTAGTACAGGCAACAATGCCTTCGAGTAATGGAGGAAGGCGTACTTTGAATTTTTCTTGAACTTCGCCACCTCGGATGATATTAATGGTAGCATTGTCGGAGACGAGCGCGATTTTCCAGAGTTGTTCAGGAGTGAAGTATTTATTAGCGATACCATAGACATCTTTTGATCCCTGACGTTTGCTTGGAAGGTTGTTTACTGCAAGAAGAGGGGATTCGCGATAGTCCATAAGACCCAGAAGAGGGCGAAGTTTATAGCCAACACCCGGTTCGATATGATCAATAAATGTACCATTGTCGAATATGTAGAAGCGGGGTGGTTTCTCACTGCGACGATGAATAGGTAGATGCTCTGCATAGTCAGCTGTGGAAGGGGGGATAGTGTTGTGATCAAAACCCTCACCAAGGACTCTAACTAGAATTGCTTGACGCATATTAATACCATTTATGACTTGATCAAAATAGATTGCATGAGGAGTTTTATCAACATTCATTGCCATCTCTAATTTATGTTTATAGCGTGGCAAGGGGTGCATTACTTTAAGGCCGGGCTTCGCTTTTCTGAGAAGAGCGGCATCTAAATAATATTGGCCACTTACTGCTTCAAATTCTGCATCACCATCACGACCTTCCGGAAAGCGTTCACGTTGAATGCGAGTCATATACAAAACATCTGCATGTAAGACATCGTTAAGATTAGTAGTAGTGTGAATAATCCGCCCTGTCTTGCGTTGATATTCTTGGACCCGCCAGGCAGGAAGATCAAGATTAGAAGGGGAAACAAGCGAGATTTTGACGTTGTAGTGTTCTAACCCTTGCACGAGGGAATGGACTGTCCTCCCATACTTTAAATCTCCAACAAAAGCAATATGAACACCATCAATCTTACCAAATTTTTCTTTGATAGTCATTAAGTCAAGGAGGGCTTGTGTAGGATGGCCATTGCTTCCATCACCACCATTAATTACGGGAATAGGGAGGACCTCGCTGGCAAATCGAGCAGCACCCTCAAATGAATGACGCATAATAATAGCTTCGCACCCAAATAAGTTATACATTTGTAGTGTATCTGCTAATGGTTCTCCTTTTTTAACGGATGTACCTTCTGTCCCTGCAAAACCGACAGTGAAAGAATCGCAGCGTAATCGTTGCAAGGCTATTTGAAAACTTGTTCTTGTACGTGTTGAAGGTTCGAAAAACAGTGAACCTATACACCGAAGCCCCATTTCAACCTTTCGGCCATTTTTAAACTCGAACGCCTCGTCGATTAGTTCTTCGATATCTCGTTTTGAGAAATCACGAATAGAAATTACGTTTCTCATTAAGGAACAAAAAGTCGAAGATAGAGTATTTAATCGTTTGTTGTCCCCGTAAGGAGAAGATTAATGAATTTTTGCTCTAATGATACAATTTTTCATATACCAGGAAACGAGCACGATTAGGATTATCTTGGGAACAAAGTTCGACACATACTTCACCTTGAAGGTGAGATACTACCTCGCGCAAAGAATGGATTTGATGGTCGACTGGGCAGGAGGGAAGCTTGTCAGCGAGAGCATTCTCTCTCCATAAAGTAAGACCGGGATTTGCCCTGTTTTTGTATTGATCGAACAAGGCTGTTGGTGCATTGAGGATGACATATGCTCCTTGGACCCCACCTTCGCCGCCGGGGAAGAAATTGGATACTTCAACTTTTATATCTAAAGAATTGTTCATTGATACCATATTAGAGTAGTAGTGGGGAGAGCTTTTAAGTGTTATGGAAACAAATTCTGGATAATGGAATCAGGATATTGGAGGAGAAGGAACTTTTATATAACGATGAGTTTGATGAGAAACTATGCCCACCTTAATTGCATCACTCTCTACGGGTAAAGGTACTTGGGCGGAAGTGAATAGAGTGATGTCTTCTCAAGCATGGGACAAGGTTTTTTTGATTACTAATCAGTTTGGGAAGGATAATTTTACGATACATGGTAATGTACAATTGGTTGTTGTTGATACTAATTTGGATTCAACACCGATGTGTGAACAGATTTTGCAAGAGTTGAAAGGGAAAATTACTGATTTTGATGTGGCGGTGAATCTTGTTTCAGGATCTGGTAAAGAACATATGGCTATTATTGAAGCTGTCATAGAATTGGGGCTTAATTTTCGTTTAGTTACATTCAATAAAGGACAATTCGATGTGATGGGATTGAGAAAGTGATTAACATCATTCTTTAATTCTATTCTGTATAATAGTTAGATTAATTTTATCAAATGTAATTTTTAGAAAGTCTAAATGAAATGTTTTACCTGTAAGTCCCTTTCTGGAGAGAGGATTATCTCGCCCGGACCAACAATATATGAATCAAAGTACTGGGTTGTTGAACATGCTTATCCCACGGGATTAAAAGGTTGGGTAGTAATGGTATTAAAGAGACATTGCAAAGCTCTTCACGAATTAAGTGGGGAGGAATTTTCTGAATTAGGAGATATCTCATATAAAATCATTGGAGCGCTGCGTCAAGTAACACATTGTGAAAAGGAGTACTTTATCTGCACTGCTGAGAAAGAACATTTTAACCACATTCATTTTCATATTGTGCCTAGACCAGAGGACATTTCTGAAGAACTTAAAGGGACTAGCATTTTTTCTTTGCTTGCAGTGAATAAAAACAATGCGGTGCCAGAGATAGAAGTTATCGAAGTGTGCAACGAACTTAAAGCCAAAATTCCACAATAAACCCGATGATTTTAATCGTCGAATGGTTCTACTCCATAACACCATACCACTTATACAACATTCGCTCTGCAGCTTTTACGAGTTCATCATCTTGGCCTTGAATTTTGATACAGGATCCGATGAGTTCTACCTTAGCTGGTTCACCTACGGCGAGTTCAATAACAGGAAGTCCTTGAGTGTTTTGACAGCTGACAATGGTACGGTTATCACAGATTGAATCTTCTTGAGTACAAGCGGTTTGAATGCCGCGGTTAATTCCTTGGATGATGTTGGAGTTGATTTCTACTAGTGCAAGAGTATAATGTTTACTTTGAATGGCGGGATTGATTGCTTGATACACGACAGGACCTTGATTAAAAGAATCGTTGAGTGAACCAAGGATGGGGATGTGTTCTACATCACGTGGACCATATTGTAACCTCGTATGAACGAGTGTATCAAATCGATTGAGTGATACCCACCACAACCCTTCGGCTTTGACAATACTGTAACCGCGGTAAATATAACCTTCTTCGGGGCTGAGTTTACCTTCGAGATTGCGCTGATGTAATTCTTCGATGCTGAGGGGCTGACCAACCACTTTGGGGTAGAGCAATACGGATGCTAAAAACAAAGCAATAATGGCGATGATTACTCCAATTGCTATTAAGAGATTACGTCCCTCGTTAGGAGGTGCTTGGTCCAGCTCATTCGTTGTTGTTTCTTGGTGAGGGGAATGAGGGTGATGATGTTTTTCGTCCATGGAGGATTAAAACGGAAGGCTATTTAAGAAGATTTCGATGGGAAGGGCTCTGGAGAATTGCATTATGATCTAAGAATAGCATCTTCAAAACCCTTGATGTTTTCTAAAGAAAGCTCTGCGTTCCCGAAGGGAGCATCCCCTCGCGACGAGCTAGATAATTTCAATTGATAGAGTTTTGACCTTATGATGCTATTCTTTAAATAGCGATTCTCCAGAGCCGATGGGAAGCTATCCACAAAAGTTAAATACTCTCCTTTCTTTATGTGGCTAAAAGAGGGACGATGACGCGTTTTGTGGCTTTTATTTCGGGAAAAGGTGGAGTGGGTAAGACTACGACTGCAATTAACGTAGGCCATGCACTCCATGAGATGGGTAAAACAGTTGTCGTGGTCGATGCTAATTTAGAAACACCCCATTTAGGATTATATTTGGGGTTGGCTAACCCAAAGCATCATATTCATCATTTCTTGGCCGGTACAAAGATGATCCAGGACACTATTCATGTTCATGAGAGTGGTTTGCGTTTTATCCCAGGATCTTCATCGATTAGTTCGATAAAAACTGATCAAAATCAGTTAGTGGAAGTGATTGAACACCTGGATCGCACTGCGGATTTTGTTCTATTAGATTGCAGCAGCGGGTTTGGTCCTGATATTTATCATGTTTTACGCCATGCGGATGAATCGGTGATTGTTACAACACCACAAATACCCGCGGTTACGGATGCGTTGCGTGCGCTGCAACTGGCGAAAGCACACCATAGCACGATTGCGGCGGTGGTCCTCAACCAGATTAATGGAAAGCATGGTCTTGATGTCAAGGAAGTTGAGGAAATTTTAGGAGTTCCCGTTTTTGCATCGATAAAAACAGATGACAAAGTCTTGAAGGCAGCTGGAATGCATGCACCAGTCCATTATTTGTATCCGCATGCACAAAGCTCCGCTCAATTTAGGATTCTCGCGGAACATTTGACAATGGAGAGAAAAGTATGAGAATTGCAAAGAAAAAGGAATTACTCAATAAGGGATGGACATTTGATGAATTGAAGCGTGCGGAGCGCATCGTTGAAGAGCGACAGGCGCATTCTGTGTTTTTTTCTAAAATTGTGTTTTGGAGTGCGTTACTGGTGATTATCTTTGGAAACATACTTGTGTCACTGGTGTTAATTCCATTTCTCATTGCTCTTGAGGGATTCGTATTGTATGGTATGGTTGTGCTTTTGGCTTTTGTAATTGGATATCTGTATAATTTCTTAATTACAGATATTGCTCACCTTGAACAGAAACATCATATTATGGCAAGTATTCTCGTTCCCATAATTGCCATTGCAAATCTGCTGGTGATGGTTGGCGTATCAAATAAGCTGGCAGATAGTATCCATATTGGTGTGCAGCATAATCCTTGGGTTGTTGCAATTGTGTTTGCAGTTACGTTCATTATGCCATCGATTGTGCATCGAGTGTGGATGAGCCATAAGGATACAAAGAAGGCGATGGTGGTGCGGTAGAATTCGAGTAATTCTAACTGTCGATGACATAGATTCTTGGCTCCTCATCGGAAAGGATTTTTTCCAGAACGCTTGGGTAAAGTATCAAATATGCTTCTGCCAATAATGTTATTACTCTTTGGTTCACGTTTTTT
>CAYIEX010000048.1:11713-12786 GCA_964362485.1 uncultured Methanosarcinales archaeon
TTTTTTATCAACTTCTTTCAGTTTAGTATTATGAGTAACAATTTTGTGACAAGAACCACATAGTGCCCTTCCATTAACTACGATAGTTCGACCACCAGCTGCCCAAGGCTTCTTATGATCAAACTCAACTTCACGAGGATCTAGTTTTTTATGACACTTAGCGCAGATATTGTCTTGTTGATAAAGAATCTCTTTTTTCTGAGTTTGTGAGAATGACCGTCGCCTGTCACGTTCAGGATTTTCTGTTGGACCGAGACTAAACGAATTATTAAATAGATTTGGGGTTTGTTTCTTTGGAGATGTTGGGCCAAAATCAAGACTGCCACCAAATGGATTAGCCTCTTTCTTTTTCTTCTTTCTATTGATTGGCGCCCCAAAAATATTATAGTCAACCATTCACTGTGTAGTAAAACTGAAGTGATATAAATATTTTTTGTTAACCTATGACATAGGAAAAAACTTTCTAACTCCCCAACCCCACTAATACGACACCCACAATTATTCCGATGATTCCCATCCATTTCCATTTGTTCATTTTTTCTCCAAGGAATTTGACTGAGAAGAGAATTGTCCAAAGGTACGCTGTGGAGACGAGAGGATAAATGAATGTGAGTTGTTCTTGGCGAAGAGCCAATACGTAGAGAATGGTAGAAAAACCATAAAACACTAGGCCAAAAAAGAAGATGGGTTTATACCAGAGTACACGCAAAGAATAACGATCAACGCCTTTTTTGATGATGAGTGTTCCTAGCGCGCCAAGAAAGCTTCCAACTATTACCATCCCTGCGGCGAGGAGATTAACCAGGGGAAATCACCTTCCTAGTACTGCCAAAACCAAGGACACTTACGGAGAGTACGATAATGACAATCCCAACCCATTTAAGAGGGCTAATAATTTCAGCGAAGAAAAATGGAGAGAGTAATGTTACCCAAACATAGCTGGTGGCAACGATTGGGTAGAGAATGCTGAGTTCACCGCTTTTAAAAGCGATTAGCATGAGAATTGCTCCAAGACCGTAGGATACAAATCCTAACAGGAAAGGAAGATTAAATACAGTAAGAAGGTTGGCAAA